>DGTB01000046.1 GCA_002394185.1 Bacteroidales bacterium UBA4347
AGAACTCGGCCAGGTGGCGCGGGGTATTGCTGTTCTCGGCGCGGAAGGTGGGGCCGAAGGTGTATATTTTGCCCAGCGAGGTGGCGCCCAGCTCGCCCTCCAGCTGTCCGCTGACGGTCAGGGCGGTGAACTTGCCGAAGAAGTCCTGCTCCCAGTCGATGGTGCCGTCCTCCTTGCGGGGCGGATTCTCGGGGTCGAGGGTCGAGACGTGGAACATCTCGCCGGCTCCTTCGCAGTCGCTGGCGGTGATGAGCGGCGTGTGGAAGTAGAAGAAGCCGCGCTCGTGGAAGAAGGTGTGGATGGCCATGGCCATGTGGTGGCGCAGGCGCATGACGGCGCCGAAGGTGTTGGTGCGCAGGCGCAGATGGCCTATCTCGCGCAGGAACTCCATGCTGTGGCCCTTCTTCTGCAGGGGGTAGGTGTTGGGGTCGGCCTCGCCGTAGACGACGATGCGTTCGGCCTGTACCTCGACGGCCTGGCCCGAGCCCTGGCTCTCGACGAGCGTGCCCTCCACGCCGATGCAGGCACCGGTGGTGATGCGCTTCAGCTCATCCTCAAACTTGGTGGGGTCCGCCACCACCTGTATGTTGTGGATGATGGAGCCGTCGTTGACGGCCAGGAAGGCGACGTTCTTGTTGCCGCGCTTGGTGCGGACCCATCCCTTTACGCATATCGTGGTGCCCAGCAGGGCACTCACGTCTTCTTTCAGCAGTTGCTTAATCTCGTAACGTTTCATATTGTTGTTGTTTTATTTTTTATCTATCAGTTTTTTCAGTTCCACGTCGTTGGCGAAGCGGAAGACTTGTTCTTCGTTTTTGCGTCGGCAGACCATGAGGGTGTTTTCGTTGGCGGCGACGATGTATCCGTCCAGACCCTCGAGGACGACGGTCTTGGTGTGGTCGTCGGGCATGACGACGAGGGTGTTGCGGGTATCGTAGGTAAATACATTGCCGCAGAGGACGGCGTTGCCGTTGTGGTCGCGGGGGGAGACATCGTAGAGTGAATCCCATGTCTCCACATCGCTCCAGCCGAAGCTGGCGGCGAGCACGTGCACATTGTCGGCTTTCTCCATGATACCATGGTCTATACTGATGGACTCGCACTGCGAGTAGACCTGTTCGAGTTTGGCGGTCAGCGTGTGTAGGTCGGTATGGAGGAAAGTCTCCGCGATGGCGGGCAGGTAGTCCTCGTAGGCTTTGCGCAGCACCGGCAGGGTCCACACGAAGATACCGGCATTCCAGAAGAACTCGCCGCTGGCGATGAATTGGCGAGCCATCTCGACGGGGGGCTTCTCGGTGAAGGTTACCACCTCGTGCAGGTTGTGGGCCTTGGGCAGGGCGGGTTCCTCGCGGAACTGGATGTATCCGTAACTCGTCACCGGACGTACGGGCTGTGCGCCGAGGGTGATGATCCAGTCGTGCTTGGCCACGGTGTCGACGGCCTGCTTCATGTCGGCCTTGAACTTCTCCTCGCGGAAGATGGCGTGGTCCGAGGGGGTGACGATGACCACGGCCTCGGGGTCGCGCTCGGCGATGACGGCAGCGGCATAGGCCACGCAGGGTGCTGTGTTGCGGCGCAGGGGTTCGCTCAGCACCTGCCACTCCTCCAGCTCCGGCAGCTGCTCGCGCACGCGGTCGGTATACTGCTCGCCGGTGACCACCACGATGCGTTCCTTGCTGCAGAGCTGCGCGTAGCGGCGGTAGGTGCTTTGCAGCATGGTGCGCCCGGTGCCCATCACGTCGATGAACTGCTTGGGGCTGTCGGCATTGCTGATGGGCCAGAAGCGGCTTCCCAGGCCGCCGGCCATGATGACGCACCAGGTCATACGCTCACCTCCCCTTTGATGTGTGGATGTGGGTCGTAGCCTTCGAGGCGGAAGTCCTCATACTCGAAGTCGAAGATGCTCTTGCGCTCGGGGTTGATGTGCATCGTGGGCAGGGAGCGCGGCTCGCGGGTGAGCTGCAGGTGTACCTGGTCCAAATGGTTCTTGTAGATGTGCGCGTCGCCGAAGGTGTGGACAAACTCGCCCGGTTTCAGGCCGCACACCTGCGCCATCATCATGGTCAGCAGGGCGTAGCTGGCGATGTTGAACGGCACGCCGAGGAATATGTCGGCGCTTCTTTGATAGAGCTGGCAGCTGAGTTTGCCGTCGCTCACGTAGAACTGGAACAGGCAATGACAGGGCGGCAAGGCCATGTCTTCGATTTCGGCGGGGTTCCACGCCGTCACCATCAGGCGGCGGCTGTAGGGGTTGGCCTTTATTTGTTCCACCACGTTGGCAATCTGGTCTATCGTGCCGCCACGGCCATCGGGCCACGAGCGCCACTGGCTGCCGTATACGGGTCCCAGGTTGCCCTCGGCGTCGGCCCACTCGTCCCAGATGGAGACGCCGTGGTCTTTGAGGTACTTGATATTCGTGTCGCCGCGGAGGAACCACAGCAGTTCGTATATGATTGAGCGCAGGTGCAGCTTCTTCGTCGTCAGCACGGGGAAACCCTTGTCGAGGTCGAAGCGCATCTGGTAGCCGAACACGCCCACGGTGCCCGTACCGGTGCGGTCCTGGCGCTCCGTGCCGTGGTCCAGCACATGTTGCAGTAGGTTTAGATATTGTTTCATAAATATAATCTTTCTCCATAACGAAGAAAAAATAAAAATGTTGTATGAAAATAAAAATATATTTCCATGTCTTTCTCGTCGACCAAACAGCAGGTGGTCAAGATAGGTCTGTCTGGCAAAAAAACATTCAGGAACAAAAAAAGTATTATATTTGCACCCGAAAAATGTATAGATAAATTTATATAGATAAATAATAATCGATTGTTGTGTAAGTGTATAGGGCTCTCGTTTGTTTGAATTCGATTTGTGAAAAAATGAGAATAATCATGTTTAAATCGGCAATAAACATCTAAATTAACTTAATAAACAAAAAAACATCATGACAAAAACTAAACAATTTCTGACCTTCCTGGCAGCCATAGCAATGGCCGGTGGGGTCAATGCCCAGCAGTTGTCCGACTATTCGGTCACTGTGGGCAACGAAACATTCATGTCGATTGCCAGTACGGAGCATCTCCTATCCAGTGTGGATGGAGATGGTGGCTCGCAGACTGTGGCGCTGCCTTTCAATTTCCGTTTTGGAGAGACTCTCTATGGTCAAGGGACTACGCTCACTGTACGTGCTGACGGTTACGTCTACTTTGGTGCAACCAGTGCAAACCACAATGCCGCTGCAGCCTATACGAACAGCTTCGTCGACTATTATTTTATCTGTCCCGTAATGGGTGGTGATGGTAAAATCACTGCCGATAGTGCCAACTCCGGCGCCTATGCTGTCGACACCATTGACGACAATGGTGACAGTCTGCTTATCATCGAGTTTAAGGATCTGCAGTGTTTTTATTCTCCCAATGGGAGCTACAACTATCAGCTGCGCCTTCATGCCAATGGCAACATCTCTGTGCTTTTCAACACCTCCACGGCTTCGACCAATTCTAACGTCAAGCAGAATTTCTTCATGGTCTGTGGTCGCAACGACAAGGTCAGCCTCTCAGGTTCCTGGGCCTCGCCTGTCATGGGCACTCCCTCTACGCTGCCCGACCTGGGTACCACACTGCCTGAGGCCGGCACGGTCATTACCTATGTCCGTCCCACCTCTTTCTGCCCCCGTGTAACCGGCCTTGCTGCCAGTGCTATCACCAGCAACAGTGCCATCCTCAGCTGGACTGGTTCTGACAACGCCATCGGCTATGTTCTCTCCTATGGCGACTACTCCAACGAGACCTCGGATACCACTCTGACCCTTACCGGGCTCAATCCTTCCACGGCCTATACGGTCTCCGTCCGCACCATCTGTGGCGTCGACGACACCAGCGCTGCCGTTTCCACCTCTTTCTATACCACCTGTGTCAATATCTCCACCACCGATTCTGCCTACACCGAAGGTTTCGAGAGCTGGAGCACCACCGCTTCCGATTTCAACCCTTGCTGGAACCGCCTCTATGCTGACTTTGACTACGAAAGCTACAGCTCCTCTTCCACCAGCTACATGCCTGTGGTCTCCTCCACCTTTGCCCATAGCGGTTTGCAGTCGCTCCGCATGCGCTCGCACTTCTACCTTGATGACTATTCTTCTGGCGATGTCGACGATGCTTCCATCGCTTTCATGCCTGTCTTTGAGAGCGATGTGCGTTTGCTCAACCTTCGTTTCTGGTACAAGGCCGGTTCCAATCCTTCCTATCTGCATT
Source organism: Bacteroidales bacterium UBA4347 (assembly GCA_002394185.1). GTDB lineage: Bacteria > Bacteroidota > Bacteroidia > Bacteroidales > P3 > Colimorpha. The sequence continues at coordinate 4,245 of DGTB01000046.1, forward strand.
TGGCTGTGGGTGTCAGTACCACCATTGCCGACACCAGCACTTTTACCCGCCTGCTTACCATTGCCCCTGCCGACACCTCCTGGCATGAGTACGAAGTTGAACTCCTCGGCTATTCCGGCACTGGCAACCGCATCACCTTCATCCAGTACAGCGAAGACGGTAGCTATAGCGCCGATTATGGCTATATCGACGACATCCGTGTCGAGGAACTGGGCGACTGCTTCCGTCCCGCTGCTGTCAGCGTGAGAGAGCTCGCCCCCACATCTGCCACCATTACCTGGACCGAACTCAACACCATCGGCACCTACCAGATAGTCGTTAATGGCGACGAGTCCACCGCTACCACTGTTGTTGCCGACACTTCCGCCATCATCACTCTCGAGGCCAACACCGAGTATACTGTCTCCGTCAGTACCCTCTGCAACGGTGAATATACCGATGCCCGCAGCATCAGCTTCCGCACACCCTGCACCCCTGTGGCCCACGAGGACTTGCCCTGGAGTCAGAACTTTGACAATGTCGAGGCCTCCGGGAACACCCCCATCGATATACCCTGCATGACTTTCAATGTCGGCCATGGCTACTACTATTTCCCCTATACCAATGCCAGCATTTACTATGGCGCCAGTGGCAAATCGCTCTTCTTTTATACCAGCAGCGGCTACGATCCCCAGATTGTTGTGTTGCCCCTCTTCGATGACGATATCAATACTCTGCAGCTCTCTTTCTATAGCCGTGTCTCCAACACCGCCGCCGCCTTCGAGGTCGGCACCATGACCAACCCCTCCGACCCCACTACCTTTGTCCCCTTCGACACCACCGTGTCCACCGCAACCCATACGTGGGAGTATCAGCAGTTCTCCTTTGCCGACTACAATGGCCTGGGCAGCTATATCGCCCTCCGTCCCATGCCTTTCAATGGTTACTACCTCTATCTTGACAATCTCTCCGTCGGCAATATCACAGAGTGTGCCCGTGTCGCCTCTGTCTCCGTCGACAGCCTCTCCGCACACTATGTGCACATCGCCATCGCCGATTCCGTCAATCAGAACAGCTATCTTGTCGAGATTATCGGTGGCGGCGATACCATTCTCGAGAATTTCTACACCAACGAGTTCAGTGTCGACACTCTCCAGGCTATCACTTCCTACACTGTCAATGTCTACACCGTCTGCTCCGATGCCACCACCGCTCCTGTAACCATCTCCTTCACCACTCCTTGCGAGGCTGTGGCAATGCCCTTCTCCGAGAACTTCGACTCCATGAACAACATCAACGACCTTGACTGCTGGGGCTTCTACAACGGCCTCTACATCGATTCCATCCAGAGCGCCAGCTTCACTTCCGGCAGCAATTGGCATCGCCACACCACGGCCATGGAGGGCTCCACCCATGTGAAACTGAACATCTATGGTGGCTCCTGCAAATCCTGGATCGTCACCCCCGAAATCAGCATCTCCAGCGCCAACGCCACCTTGAGTTTCGACTATGCTCTGACGGCTTACAACAATGCCAATGCACCCAATGTCAGCAATGTCGCCGACGACCGCTTCCTCGTCCTTGCCTCCGCCAACGGCGGCAACACCTGGAGCGTCCTCGCCGCTTGGGACAACTCTGCCAGCAACAACTCCTACGCTGCCATCACCAACGCTGCCCAGATGGCTTCTATACCCCTCTCGCAGTATGATGGACAGAACATCCGCATCGCTTTCTACGGCGAGAGCACCGTCTCCGGTGGCGACAACGACCTCCACATCGACAACATCCTCGTCGAGAGCCTCGATTGCGCACCCACCACTGCTCCTGTAGCCGAAACTGTCGGCTCCGACGGGGCCACCATTTCCTGGACCGGCACTGGCAACTACGAATACCGCTACGCACCTGCTGCCGACACTGCCAACTGGACCCTCGTCAGCACCTCTGGCGCCTCTGCCGTCCTCTCCGGTCTCGCCGCCAACACCGAGTACCTCTTCCAGGTCCGCACCGACTGCGGCTCCGGCCTTGCCAGCCGTTGGATGTCCCTCGCTTTCCGCACCGCCTGTGCCGCCTTCTCCATCCCCTATACTACGAGCTTCGAGGACGATGCCGTCAACGACACCCCTGGTTGCTGGACCAACTTCAGCGGCAGCACCTTTGCCCGCAGCAACAGCACGGGCGACACCAACGGCATCCACACTGGCTCCATGTACCTCGACTTCCGCGGCTCCTTGCGCAACATGGTTGCCTTGCCCCGCTTCACCGAGGAAATCAGCGGTCTCCAGGTGCGCTTCTGGACCCGCCCCGAGAACATGACAAACGCCAGCTGCGGCAAGCTCCAGGTGGGCTATCTGACCGACCTCTCCGACACCTCCTCCTTCGTCACCATGGCCACCTTCAACTATAACGACTTCTCCGCCATGGAAGAGAAGATTGTCTCCATGACCGGTGCCCCCGCAGGTTCCTGCATCGCTTTCCTTCATGCTGCCGGCAACTCCAACTGGTATTGGTTCATTGACGACGTGACCGTCGAGCCCGTTGCTGCTTGCCAGCGTCCGCAGGGCGTCTCCGTCGATTCCATCGCCGCCACGTCGGCCACCGTCCATGTCCACGACGCCAACCAGGCTAACAGCTATGTCTACCGCCTCTATGCCAACGGCGTCCTGGTCGACAGCGCTGCCTTCACCGATAGCACCGCCACGCTCTCCGGCCTCACCCCCTCCACGAGCTACGAGGTCTCCGTGGCCACCCTCTGCTCCGGCGAACTCTCCGGCACCGTCAGCACCTCCTTCCTCACCAACTGCATGGCCATCGACAGCCTGCCCTGGAACGAGGACTTCGAGGCCTGGAGCACCGGCAGCGGCAACGTCAACCCCTGCTGGAACCGCCTCCACTACAGCGCCTTCTCCAGCAACCCCTCCACCGTCAACTACCCCTATGCTTCCTCCGACGCTGCCTACAACAGCAGCTCCAAGTCGCTCCTGCTCTATTCTTCCTATGACTCCGAGGACGACGACGCTTATTCCATCGCCATGCTGCCCGAGTTTTCCGCTGAAGCCAACACCCTCTCCCTCAGCTTCTGGTATAAGGTCTCTTCCTCCTACGACGCCAACTTCGTCCGCCTCGCTGTGGGTGTGACCTCCACCACTGCCGACACCACCGGCTTTGTCCGCCTGGCCACGGTCGCCCCCGTCGACTACGACTGGCACCAGTACACCGTCAACCTCTCTGCCTACACCGGCACCGGCAACCGCATTGCCATCATGCAGCTGAGCATCGACGGCAACGAAGAGGACGACGGCACAACCTACTACGACTACAGCACCGCCCGCGGATATATTGACGACATCGTCGTCGAATCCGCCGGCAGCAATCCGCCGCAGCCCGCTATGTACACCGTCACTGTCGGCTCCGCCGATCCCACTATGGGTAGCGCCGCTGCCAGCGCCACCAGCGTCGAGGACGGCACCAGCGTGACCCTCACCGCCACAGCCAACGACGGCTACCACTTCGTCGACTGGACCGCCAACGGCACCGCTGTCTCCAGCGCCAACCCCTTCACCTTCACCGTGACCTCCGACACCGCCCTTGTGGCCAACTTCGAGGCCGACAGCACCGAGCCTGAAGAGTGTATCGATCCCGCCAATGTCACCGCCAGCCTCGTCACCAGCAGCAGCGCCATGATCAGCTGGACCGCCGGCGGCAGCGAGCCCCGCTGGGCCATCGACTACAACGGCACCGTCGACACCACCGACAGCAACCCCTACACCCTCTTCGGCCTCCAGCCCGGCACCACCTATTATGTCAAGGTGCGCGCACTCTGCGCCAACGGCAACGTCAGCGGCTGGACCAACGCCGTCTCCTTCACCACCGAGAACGAGCCC
>DGTB01000021.1:0-136 GCA_002394185.1 Bacteroidales bacterium UBA4347
AGGATGTCCTGCGGGGTTTGGCCGTCGAGGACTCGGATAAGGAGGGAGATGATGCCGCGGGTGATGACGGCGTCACTGTCGGCGCGGAAGTAGAGGCGTCCGTCGCGCTGTTCGCAGCTGAGCCACACGCGGCTCT
>DGTB01000021.1:189-3936 GCA_002394185.1 Bacteroidales bacterium UBA4347
AGCTGAGCCACACGCGGCTCTGGCAACCGCGGATAAGGTTCTCCTCGGTCTTGTCCTTCTCCTCAATCTGGGGGCATTCCTTGCCAAGGTCGATGAGGTAGGCATAGCGGTCGAGCCATTCGTCGAAATTGGCGAACTCGTCGATGATCTGTTGTTCTATTTCTTTGATAGTCATTCTATATGCAGGGTTGTTTTATTTGGGTGCTTTGTAAATGAGCCAGGCGGCGGCGATGCTGAAGATAATCTGCGGCAGGAGCACGGCCATGAAGGGCGAGAGGTCGCCGTTGGTGGCGAAGACGGTGGTGATCTTCATGAAAACGATGAAGGAGAAGGCGATGCTGATGCCTATGGCCAGGTGCACACCGATGCCGCCACGGCTCTTGCGGGCGGCTATGGCCACTCCGATGAGGGTCATAACGATGATGGCCAAGGGGTTGATAAGGCGCTGCCAAAGCTCGATTTTGGCGGTCTTGACGGTGCCGGTGCCGCGCATCTCCTCGCGGTGGATGTAGTCGATGAGGTCGGGGGTGTTCATGGTCTCCACGCGGGTGGAGAGGAGGTTGAGCTCGTCGGGCGTAATGTCGAGGTCGACGTTGATATGGCTTTCGAAACTGAGGTGCTCGCGGTGCAGGCTGTCGATGGTGCGCAGGCTGTAGGCCGAGCATCTCCAGAGGCCTGTGACGGTGTCGTAGGTGATGCTGTTGGCGCATTCGCGACGCAGCAGGCGCCCGTCGGCATCGAGTTCCTCGCGGCAGAACTTGTAGGCCTGCAGCTTCTTCACGTCGTAGCTCTCGGCATATACCTGTACGCCGGGCTTGGCCTGGAAGTGGAGGTTGGAGTAGAAGTTGGTGGCTTTCGACTTGACGTATTCCTCCTCGAAAGCTATCAGGCGGCTGTTGGCCGAGGGAATGACAAAGTTGCCCAGCACGAATACCGCCGTGGCCACAATGACGGCGCCCACGATATAGGGCCTGAGCATGCGGCCGTAGCGCACGCCCGAACTGAGGATGGCTATTATCTCCGTGTTGCCCGCCATCTTCGACGTGAAGAAGATGACGGAGATGAAGATGAACAGCGGGCTGTAGAGGTTGACGAAGCCGGGGATGAAATTGAGGTAGTAGATGGAGACAATCTGCCACAGGGTGGCGTGGTGCTCGAGGAATTTGTCCAGCTTCTCGCTGACGTCGAAGGTGATGACTATAATGATAATAAGGGCAAGTGCCAGAAGAAAAGTCTTCAGGTACTTGCCCAGTATGTAGCGGTCCAGTCGCTTCATGCCGAGTGATGAGTGATGAGTGATGAGTGATGACTTAAAACGCACGGTTGGAAGTTTTTTTTGTTGTTGCCACAAGCATGCGGACAAGTTCATCACACTCACTAAGAAGAGCATCCGCCTCTTCCTCTGTTAGATAGGCGGATGCTTTGAGCAGTCGAAGCCAGTAGTCGGTTTCGTTGGCTTCTTTGAGAGAGATATACATCTTGGCGGTAAAGTCAGAGACGCTTTGTCCCCTCTCTGCTTCTGCAATGTTCGCACCGATGCTGGTACCACAGCGTAACAGTTGTTTGGACATTACATATTCCTGCCTGCAGCATAAATCTTTGTAGGCTGCCACAATATGCAGGGCAAAAAGGAAACTCTTATTCTTAAGAATACTCTCTCCCATTCTGTTTTTTTGTTGTCTCCGTTTTGTACACGTCCACTCATCACTCATCACTCATCACTCATCACTCACAAAAGTTCTTTCTGGAACTTTTGAAGGCATTCGAGGATGTTGGTTTTTACGTGGATGAACTCATCGATGCCGTAGCCCTTGTAGGTGTCTACCATCTCCTTGGGGAAGCCGGCGAGGACGAGGCTCTTCACCTTGCCCTTGAGGGCGTCGCACACGGGCTTGGTGAGCTCGGCGTATTCGTCGTCGCTCGAGCAGAGCACCACGATGTCGGCCTTGCTCTCTAAGGCGGCCTTGGCGCCTTCCTCGGGGGTGGCGAAACCGGGGTTGTCGACAATCTCATAGCCGGCGACACCGAAGAAGTTGGTGGCGAAGCCGGCGCGGGCCTTGCGCATGGCGAGGTTGCCGTAGGTGAGCAGGAAGACCTTCGGGCGCTTGCCGCTCTTCTCGGTGGCCAGGCGGAGGGCCTCGATGGGCTCGGCGCCGCGGTAGGGCTTGAGGGTGCGCACCTCGGTGCCTTGCTCGCAGTGGCAGCAGCAATGGCCTTCGTGCTGTATCTTGTCGCCCATCTTCTCCAGCAGGTTGGGATACTGGTTGGTGCCGAGGATGGTGGTCTTGCGGGTGGCGATGTCGAGGTCGCGCTGCTGGGCGGTCTTCTCCACCTCGTCCTGCACGTAGCCCTGGCGGATGGCTTTGCAGAAGCCGCCGAGCTCTTCCACCTTCAGGAAGTGCTCCCAGGCGCCGCGGGCAATCTGGTCGGTGAGGTTCTCGATGTAGTAGCTGCCGGCGGCGGGGTCGGCAATCTTGTCCATGTAGCTCTCTTCCTTGAGGAGCAGCTGCTGGTTGCGGGCAATGCGGTAGCCGAAGTCGTCGGCCTCCTTGTAGGCGTTGTCGAAGGGCAGCACGGAGATGCTGTCGGCGCCGGCGATGGCGGCGGACATGGCCTCGGTGGTGGAGCGCAGCATGTTGACGTAGGGGTCGTAGACCGACTGGTTCCAGGCGCTGGTGGTGGCGTGGACGTAGAGCTTGTAGGCGCAGTCGCACTCGGGCTTGTACTGCTCCGCGATCTTGCTCCAGAGCAGGCGCGCGGCGCGGATCTTGGCCATCTCCATGAAGTAGGTGCTGCCGATGCCGACGTTGAGGACGATGCTCTTGGCCACGTGCTCCATTTTGCAGCCGAGGTCCGTCAGGCGGGCCACGAGCTCGTTGGCGGCGGCCAGCGAGAAGCCGAGTTCCTGCACGATGTTGGAGCCGGCGTTGTGCAGCAGGCTGCCGTGGACGGTCAGCACGCGGAACTTGGGCAGGGCCTCGTGGGCGTAGTCCACCAGCTGCTTGGCCATCTGGAAGTCCTCGGCCTCGCCGCGGTGGAACTTGCCGTGCTTCAGGGCATAGCGGAAGAGGTCGAACTCGCACGAGCCGCAGAGCTCCTTCGGGTCGAAGCCCTGTTTCCGGGCATACTCGACGTAGAGCTTCAGGAGCTGGAGGTAGTCCTCGGAGCACATGAAGTTGATGCTCACGGCGTTGATGTAGATGCCCTTAAGCAGGGTGGCCATGTCGTCGAGGCTGTGGATGCCCTTGGTGCATAAGCCGAGCGAGGTGGCGCCGCGCTCCACGGCGTCGAGGGCCACGCGGTTGGCCTCCTTGGGGTCGGCGATGTGGATGTCCTGGCGCACGTCCCACACGTTGTTGTCCGTGTGTTTGCCGCGCGTGTAGGGCATCTGGCCGGGGTTGCTGTCGAGGTATTCGAGCCCCTCGAGGTCTTCGGCACGGTAGTAGGGTTTCACCTTGAAACCTTCGATGGTGTGCCACACGAGTTTCTTCTCGTAGTCGGCTCCCTTGAGGTCCTTGATGATGGCTTCCTCCCATTTCTCGGTCGGAACGGGCGGGAATTCGCTGAACAATTTGTTGTCTTCCATTATATTGTATCGTTTATTTGTTTCTATTGTAAAAGGCAAAGATACAAAATTTTTTTGAGTTGTGGAAAAAAACTTTTTGGAAAATGGTCCTGCCGCCGGCCACCCTCGCCCGCACCCGACCCCTGTCCGAGACGTACCCGATACGGCATATCTTATATTGT
>DGTB01000063.1 GCA_002394185.1 Bacteroidales bacterium UBA4347
ATTGACGCGCCACATGATTTTCTTTGTCGACTCGTCGCTATGCACATGGGGCGAGCCCGATATATTTAATAGATTCATATAATATATTATATTATGTTCTACAATATTTACTCTTTTCTTTTGTCATGCACCGCAACCTTCAGGTTGCGGAAACCCGGGTTACTTCTTGGCTGCCATCATAGCACGAACCTTGTTCTTGCCAAGGCGTATCTCGTCAGTCAGCGGTTTGTTGGCCGGACAGCTGAAGAAGCAGCAACCGCACTCAATACAGTCGAGGATATTGTGCTCCTTGGCTTCTTCGATACGGTTGTTCTTCACCAGAGCCGAGAAGAGGTACGGCTCCAGGCCCATCGGGCAAGCGTGCATGCACTTGCCACAACGGATGCAGGCTGTCTCGGGATTGCGACGGGCCTCGGCCTCGTCCATGACGAGCACGCTCGAGTTACCCTTCACCGTCGGGGCGTCAAGGTTCACCACTGCCTTGCCCATCATCGTACCTCCACTGATGACCTTGCCCGTCGTGGCAGGCAGCTCGCCGATGGAGTGTTTGATGATATCGTTGTAGGTGGTGCCGATACGGACAACATAGTTGTGCTGCGAAGGCAGCTTCTTGCCGGTAACAGTCAGGATATTTTCGATAAGGGGTTTATTCTTCTGGATGGCTTCGTAAACCGAGAAGGAAGTGCCAAGGTTGCTCACCACGCAACCCACGTCAATAGGCAGCTTGCCACTGGACACCTTGCGGCCGGTGACGGCGTTGATGAGCTGCTTCTCGGCACCCTGCGGGTATTTCACCTTCAGGGGCTCGATGACGATACCCTCGAACTGCTTGGCCGTCTCCTGCATCTTCTGGATGGCCAGGGGCTTGTTGCTCTCGATGCCGATGTAGGCATTGGGCACGCCCAAGGCTTTGCGCAGGATACTCACACCGATGCACACCTCTTCGGCATGCTCCATCATGACACGGTAATCGCTCGTCAGGTAAGGCTCACACTCCGCGGCGTTGATAATGAGGTATTCGGCCTTCTTGCCTTCGGGAATGCTGTATTTGATGTGTGCGGGGAACGTGGCACCGCCAAGGCCCACAATACCCATTTCTTTCAGTTTGGCCACAATCTCCTTGGGTTCCAACGTGCACTCACGCTTGATGTCGGGCGTGCGGTCGATGGTCTCCATCCACTCGTCACCCTCCACGTTGATGTAGACGGCAGGCTTGGTGAGGCCGAAGGCATCCTTGCAGGTATCAACCTTCAGCACTGTGCCGCTGACAGGCGAATGGACATTGGCGCACATAAAGGCCTGGGCCTCGCCGATAAGCTGGCCCACTTTCACCTTGTCGCCCTTCTGCACCACCGGGGTGGCAGGGGCGCCGAGGTGCTGGTTCATCAGCACCACCATCTGCTGCGGAACGGGCATCACTTCGATGGCGGCATCGTTCGATATCTTGTTTTCTTCGGGGTGGACACCACCCATTTTGAAAGTCTTCATCTTTTCGAATTGAAAATTGAGAATTGAAAATTGAAATTATTGCGCCTTTGGCACTTCGGCAGCCACGGGCTGTGCCTTCGGGGCCTCGGGCACAGGAGCCTGGGCGGCGGGGGCAGACGGAGACTCGGCAGGCTTGGGAGACTCGGGCTTCTTGGCCGGAGCCGGGAAGTTCACGTCGACAATGGCATGCGTCGGGCATTCCACAACGCACTTGCGGCAGGCAATGCACTTGGTGTAGTCGATGTACGACAGGTTGTCGGCCACGGTGATGGCCTCCATGGGGCACACCTTGGCGCACTTTCCGCAGCCGATACAGGCATTGGCGCAGGTCTTCATGGCCTGGGCGCCCTTCTCCTTGTTCACGCAGCTGACGTATACGCGGCGGTCCTTCTTGCCCTTGTTGCGCAACTCGATGATACGACGTGGGCAGGCCTTGGCGCAGGCGCCGCAGGCGGTGCACTTGGTCTCGTCAACCACCGGCGTGCCGGTCTCGGGGTCCATGTGAATAGCGTCGAACTGACAAGCGGCCACACAGTCGCCACAGCCAAGGCAACCGAAGGGGCACCCGCTCTCGCCGGTGTACACAGTGTTCTGGAATGCACAGGAGCGCAGGCCGTCGTAGTTCGAACGGCGCTTCTCGCCACAATTGGCGGGATGGCAACGCACCACGGCCACCTGCGGCTCGCCCTGCTCCACTGAGCAGCCGAGCAGCTGGGCTATCTTCTGGGCCACAGCGTCGCCACCAGGAGCGCAACGCAGGCCGTCGAGGTTGCCCTGCGACACGCAGGCCTCGGCAAAAGCACGGCAACCGGCCTTGCCGCAGCCACCACAATTGGCGCCCGGCAGCACCTCGGCCACCTCATCGATCAGCGGGTCTTCGACCACCTTGAATTTTTGGGCTACAAAATAGAGCACCACGGCAAAGAAGGCGCCGATGACGCCCAATACCAATACCGCAATCAAGATTTGTTGAGTCATGTTATTATTTTGTATTTTAGGTTTTCTACGTTAAAATTTATTTATTTTTATTTATATTAAACGACTGCAAAATTACATAAATTATATTAAACAGCAAAATTTTTTTTTCCACACCATGTTAAATCCTCCCATCTCCCATCCCTCCGTCAACTCCCAACAATGCCAGAAAATATATCGAAACACAATAAATTTAACATTTCCATAATGCACTAATAATCATCATACTTATCGTATCATCTTCTTCCCATCTTCTTACCCTCTTCCTTCCCTCTTGTTTTCCTCCTTCCCTAGGGAAGAAGATGATAGGTCGGAGGTAAGAAAATAAAAAAATTTGGTAGATTCGTTTTTTATTTGTAATTTTGTATCGTCAAAATAAAAAAAACTGAATATGAGTAAAGTTGTTGTCGGTTTTGATTTTTCCTCAGGTTCAGCCTATGCTGTCGACCTCGCAATTGACATTGCCAACCGCTGGCAAAGTGATATCCGCTTAGTATACGTAAAAGAAAAAAAGGAGGATGAAGCTCCCATTCGGGCCGAAATCGAGCGCCGCAACGCCGGCGTTGCCCACCTGCTGAAGGGTATCAAGCTGGAATACGTGCTCCGCGAGGGCAACCCCGCCGAGCAGCTGGCCAAACAGGCCGAAGAAGACGATGCTTCGCTGCTCATCGTGGGCACCCATGGCATGAGCGGTATGAAGAAAGGCCTCCTGGGCCGCAACAGTTTCCGCACCGTCGAGCTCTCGCCTGTGCCCGTATTGCTCATCCGAGAAGATTTCAACTTCAACAAAGCACTGGAAAACATCGTTGTTCCCATCGACAGCAGCGACGACACACGCCAAAAAATAGGCCAGGCTGCCACCTTCGCCAAGACCTTCGGCTCCAAAATCCATCTCCTGGGCCTCTTCACCTCCACGGCTCCCAGCGTACGCCAGGTGGTGAAAAACTACATCAGCATGGTACAGCGCTACCTCGACACCAACAACATCGAATACAGCACCCAGTTCATGGCCGTCAAAGGCAACGTCACCACCGACACCATCGAATATGCCGAGAGCGTCAAAGCCGACATGATAGCCATCATGACCGAGCAGGAGAGTTCTCTCTCCAACCTCATCATGGGCACCTTTGCACAACAGATGCTCACACAGTCCAAGATTCCCGTCCTCACCGTACGCCCCAAAAAAGTCCTTGCAGACACGGCACAATATTAAGACAACATGATTTTGTTTAAGACAAGAAAAACAAGGAATACGAACTCAAAAAAGACGGCAAATCACACGAACACAAAGGCAAAGGGCATCATCCTTTTGTCTTTCTTGTCATTCTTGACTTCCGTCTCCATGGCCCAGACCGGACGCATCACCGTCGTGGGCGACGTGGCCGTCAACGACATGGTGTCGCGCCACGTGGAACTCAACAACCGCGTCAAAACCATGCCCGGCTACCGAGTGCAAATAGCCTCCTTCTCCGGCATCAACTCCAAGACCAGCGCCTTTTCCCTGCGCGAACGCTTCATGACCGACTACCCCGCCATCCAAGCCTACATTATCTACGACGAACCCAACTTCAAGGTCAAAGTCGGCGACTTCCGCACCCGCCTCGAAGCCTACGCTTTCCTACAGGAAATCAAGGAGGTATACAAAGGATACATCATCAAGGACAACATCTACGCCGAGCCACCCCAGCAAATCGACTTCGCCCCCGACGACGAAACCTCAGGCGACGAATAGTTCTGCGGCCATGCCGTCGGCGTGGAGCAGGCCTTCGCGAGTGGGACGGTAGTGGTCGTCACCAACAGTTATCCATCCGCATTCAATATAGGGCTGCATCTTCTGGTGCAGCTCTTTTTTGTATTTGTCGGGAACCATGGCCAACGGGATGCCCCGGGTGGTGCGGAGGGCGGTCATCAGCAGTTCGTTGTAGGCGTCGGCCTCGGAGAGCACCTCTTCGTTTTCCATTTCCCACCCTCCATTATCCAGATCCATAGGGCTGTTCCACCTACGCCGTTGGCCGTCGAAGCTGTGCGCCGAAGGGCCCAGGCCGAGGTAGGGCGTGCGATCCCAGTAGCGGCTGTTGTGGCGCGAATGGCAGCCCGGGCGGCAGAAGTTGGATATCTCGTATTGCCCGAAGCCCTGCGCCTCGAAGGTCCGACAGCATTCGTGGTACTGGCGCACCACCTCGTCCTCGCCGGGCAGCACCACCCTCCCCTGCTCCACCTGCCTGGCCAACGCCGTACCATTCTCTACGGTAAGGGCATAGGCGGAGAGGTGGGTAACCAATTGGAAATCGAAAGTTGAAAATTGAAATTCTTTCGGCAGGCCGTAAATGAAGTCCACGCTGATGTTGTGGAACCCCGCCTCGTGGGCACGCTCCAGGGCGTCGAGGGCCTGGGTGGCGGTATGGCGACGGCCTATGAGGCGCAGCATCTCGTCGTCGAGGCTCTGTATGCCGATGCTCAGGCGGTTGAAAAGGCCCAGCGCCTTGAGGCCCAGCAGATACTCCGGCGTAAGGTCCTCGGGGTTGGCCTCGACGGTGGCCTCCTCCACCTGCGACAGGTCGAAACACCTCCGCAGCCCCTCCACAATACGTGCCAGCTCTTCCAACGGCAGTATGCTGGGGGTGCCGCCGCCGAGGTAGACCGTCCGTATCGGATGAGCCTGCTCTCTCTTGCGACGCTCCATTTCATCAAGAAGCGCGTCAACGTATGCAGTCAGCCGGCGCGGTACCGGCGCTCCATGCGAGTAAAAAGCGCAGTAGGTGCACTTCCGATGGCAGAAGGGTACGTGAATGTAGACCAAGGCTTGCTCAATTCTTCATTTCCAACAATTGGTCTGCCGCCGCGTAGGGGCTTATCTTGTTCTCCAGGATGTCCTTGCTGAAGGCCTCGATGCGTTCCTCCATGCCGGGGGCGTTGAAGAAACGTTCGCGCAGGCCGTTCTCGATGGCTTCGGTCATGATGCGCAGGTTCTGCTGCTGGCGTTTCTGGTAAAAATAGCCGTTGCCCTTGGTGAAGGTGACATAGTCCATCACGGAGTTCCACAAATCCTCGACTCCCTCCTTGGTGTAGGCCGAGCAAAGGGAGACCTTGACGGTCCAGCCGCTCTCCGGCATGGGGAACAGATGGAGGGCGTTGCGGAACTGCGCAGCCGAGAGCTCGGAGCGTTGCGGGTCCAGCTCGCACTTGTTGATGGCTATCATGTCGGCCATCTCCATGATGCCGCGCTTGATGCCCTGCAGCTCGTCGCCGGTATTGGCCAGCTGCAGCAGCAGGAAGAAGTCCACCATCGAATGGGCGGCCACCTCGCTCTGGCCCACGCCGACGGTCTCGACGATGACCACGTCGAATCCCGCCGCCTCGCAGAGGGTGATAATCTCGCGCGTCTTGCGCGCCACGCCGCCCAGCGAGCCTGCCGAGGGACTGGGACGGATAAAGGCGTTGGGGTCGACGGAGAGCTCCTCCATGCGCGTCTTGTCGCCGAGGATGGAGCCCCGCGAGCGTTCGCTGCTGGGGTCAATGGCCAGCACGGCCACCTTGTGGTTGTGGGCGGTGAGCCATTTGCCCAGGGCCTCGATGAGGGTGCTCTTGCCCGCGCCGGGAACGCCGGTGATGCCCAGGCGCACGCTCTTGCCGCTGTAGGGCAGGCAGCGCTCTATCACCTGCTGGGCCTTCTGCTGGTGGGCGAAGAGGGAACTCTCCACCAGGGTGATGGCACGGCTCAGCAGGGTGCGGTCGCCGTGGCGTATGCCGCTGACGAGTTCCTCCACCGAAGGCTCCTGCTTGCGCAAGGCGCGCATGCGCTCCACGTAGCTGCTGCTCACCTGGTCGGGCTGCTTGACGCCGGGAGCCACACTCAGCGCCGAGTCATATTCGAAGTTGCTGTAAAGATGCTTGTCGTCCATAATAATCAATTAACGCGCAAAGGCATTAAATATTGCATCAACACAAAGAAAAAAGACAAGAAACATCGTGTTTCCTGTCTTTGTGCAAGTAGCGGGAATCAGACTTGAACTGATGACCTCCGGGTTATGAATCCAGCGCTCTAACCAGCTGAGCTATCCCGCCATCTTTTGTTTTGCGGGTGCAAAGGTAGCAATAACTTTCGAAACCACAAAATATTTTCCTGATTTATTTTGGTTCTCATGTTTTTTTTGTACTTTTGCACCCGACTACTAATCACTAATTTCATTATAAATGAAAAAAGAACAACTCAACATAGAGTACCCACTATCATCACGACAGTCAGAAATTGCCTGGCAGCTCATCAGCACCGACCACGGACTGGGACGCTGGATTGCCGACGACGTGGTGGAAGACAACGGAGTCATATCATTCACATGGGGGCAGCCATGGGCCGACCACCACACTTTGCAAGCCAATATCGTGGAGCGCGAACGCAACAGCCACATCAAACTGAGATGGGTAGAGGAAGACGATCCCGATGCCTTCTGGGAGATGCGCATCAAGAAGAGTGAGCTGACGGGCGACTTGTGCCTTTGCGTTATCGACTACGCGCCAAAAGACGAAATCGAGGACTTACGCTCGCTCTGGGACGACAACATGGAGCGTCTCCACATGTCAAGTGGACTATAGAAAAAGAAAGAGCACGCATTATAATCAACCTATGACAAACCATCAACTACTCATTACAAAATCAGCACTTTCACTACTACTCCTTCTTTGCACTCTCTTCGCAACAGCCGAAACCGCTGTGGAGAAGGAGAACAAAGACTTGTACAGGGTCTTCATGAGACTTCATGCATACGGCCCTGCCGACGAGTTCTATCAACAGGCTCACAAATACGAACAGTTCCTGAAAGACCACCAAATGATGGAAGAATACTTCAAAATCAAGACCAATGAAGGATTCTTCGACCTGAGTCAGGACAACATTCTGCGCGGGCTGAAGACAACTGAGGAACTGGAGAAGGAGCTGCACGAAGCGAATGCCACACATCTTTATTATCTGGCCACAGGACTGAAAGGCGACCTCTACAAGGCTGTCAGAAGTCCTTTGTGCGACAGCATCTATCACCAGGCACTGGAAGAAGTGGGCGACAGGGACCCTAAGTTCACTATGCTCGTTCACATGAGTCTGGCTCAGGTGAACTACATGACCGACCGCGAGAAAGCTATTCACTGGGTGAACTTGGCACAAGAAGAGGCCGAACGGCTGAACAACTACGAACATCGCTCCATGAGCATCGGACTGAAGTGCTACCTCTACTTCATGATGGACAATCGGGAGAAGTTCAATGAGAACGCTCTGGTATACGACAGGCTGAAAACGGAGTTCGACTCATTAGAGGCTCAAGGACTGACGCTCGGCAAGCAACGCTTCAGCCACCGCTACGACCAGCTCATCCAGGTGGCTCGTACTGCCTTCGAAGGCAACTACGACAAGGCAATAGAGATGGCCGACGAAATCACCAACGAAGGCATACAGAGCGTGGACAAGCAGATGGTCATCTACTGTATACACAGCATGGAGGGTGAACATGAGAAGGAGAAGTCCACCGAAAAGCTGAAATGGGGATTCGGCATCATGACAGGACTCTACCTGTTCGTCTACATCATGGGCCGCCGCCGACTGGTGCGAAAGATATGGAAACGCAACGACGAACTTAAAGTGGCTCTTGAAAAGGCCGATGCAGCCAACCGCATGAAATCGTCGTTCATACGATCTATGAGTCACGAAATCCGTACACCACTGAATGCCATCAATGGCTTCTCACAGATTCTTTGTACACCAGGCTTTGAACTGTCCGAGACTGAGAAGATAGACATGCGCGAGCGCATCACCTCAAACACGGAGGCCATCACCATCATCATCAACGAACTACTGGAACTGGCTGCAGGAGAGAGCGTCACATTGGACACCGACGAACTCACGCCCATGAAGGTGAACGACATATGCCGACAAACCATCGCCAATGCTGAAGAGCACAATGAGAAGGGACTGAAACTGGAGTTCAGGTCAGAGCTGGACGACTCCTTCAGCGTGAAGAGCAACGAGGAAACAGTCTTGCAGATTCTGGAGAAGATTACTGACAATGCCCTGAAATTCACTGAGGAGGGCAGCGTGACGATAGAGGCCCGCAAGAACAATGGAAACATTGAAATCAGTGTGACCGACACGGGCATTGGCATCCCGGCCGACAAGCAGAAGAACATCTTTGACAACTTTGTGAAGCTCGACGAGTTCAAAGAGGGCATCGGACTGGGACTGTCCATCAGCCGCCGTCTCACCAACTCACTGGGTGGCAACCTCTTCTTAGATGCAAGCTACAATAAAGGCAGCCGTTTCGTACTACAGCTGCCTATCAGTTAAGGTTATTTCTTATGTCTGTTGGCTCGTTGCTCGCGGTATTTAGCCTTTTGTTTGGCTGAACCGCTGCCGTGAGCACCAGTGACATATTTCTTTTTCTTAGCTTTGGTCTTCACCTTGCCGGCATTGGGATCCTGGCGTTCACCACCGCGACCGAAGTTGATGCCATTCTCAAGAAT
>DGTB01000177.1 GCA_002394185.1 Bacteroidales bacterium UBA4347
TGGCGAGGACCTTCTGCAACACCCCTAGGGCGTTGAGCAAGCGGGGGAAGCCGGTGTAGGCATAGAGCTGCGAGAAAGCCTCTTTGAGTTCGTTGACGGTCACGCCGTGGTCGAGGGCGTCGACGATGGCGGGCTGGAGGCGGGTAAGGTCACCCTGGGCCTCCAGGCTGGCACAGGTGGCCAGGGCCTTCTGCCGTTGGGTGAGTTGTTGGGCGGAAAGAGTGGTAGACATCATAAGTGTGATTAGAAAAAATGTAATTGTTTGTAATTTGTTATACATGTTTTTTACTTTTAGAGTTCGTGATTATGGATGGTGTAGATGACCACGCCCCAGACCTCGAAATCGTCGTCGGGGCTGATGCGGATGGTGGGATAGGCCTCGTTGGCAGGGCGGAGCTGGATGTAGCCGTCGTTGCGGTGAGAGAGGTCGAGGAACTTGATGGTGAACTCGTTGTTGACATAGGCCACGACGATGCTGCCGTCGTGGGGCTCGCGGGAGCGGTCGATGACGGCAATGTCGCCATCGTTGATGCCGGCCCCTATCATCGAGTCGCCCTTCACGCGCCCATAGAAGGTGGACTCGGGGTGCTTGACAAGGTCGCGGTTGAAGTCGAGGCTTTCATGCAGATACTCCTCGGCCGGGCTGGGGAAGCCGGCGCGGAGTTCGGGGGCCAGCTGCAGCTGGAGGCGGGAGGCGAAAGTGCCTTGCAGTAGTTCTATACTTTTCATGGCGGCGGATGCGGACTATAGGTGCTGTTTTTTTCTGTTATGTAACGGCTAAAAAAAGGTTGTAACGATAAGGGTTCGGAGAGCCTTACTTTCCATTCCCCGCACGCAGTGTGGTGGCATTGGCTATCAGGTTATTAGTATTTCGGAGATGTGCGCTCTCAATAGTTATCATCGTTTCGCCTTATTTTTTACACCTTCAGAATAACGACAGAATGGAGATTTTATGATACGGCACAGTGAAAATCACTACAAATAATGATTTCGTATTATATAAAAAGATTTTATTTTTGCAGCACAAAATAGACCTCTAACATTTATTGAATAGGCTATATAACAACTAATTAAGCTAAACAACAATTGGATTATGACGCTGAAAGAACTACAAATTGGACAGTCGGCACGGGTGACCGCGGTGCGCGGCACGGGTGCCAACCGACAGCATATACTGGACATGGGCGTGATACCCGGCGTGATTGTCAAGCTGGTGAAAGTGGCCCCGATGGGAGACCCCATGGAGCTGCAGGTGCACGGCTATGCCCTGGCCCTGCGCATGGCGGATGCCGCCATGATAGACGTGGTGGAGACTGACGACAGGGACGATGCCGATACCTGGCACACCGGCGACAACTCGCGCGAAGAGCGCAATATCCCCTACATCGCCAACCTGCCCGACCACAACCCCCACCCCGGCATCGGCGAGGACGACGACCTGCACCGATCGTCCAAGAGCAGGCGCGAGCACCAGGCCAAGGCCCTGCCCGACGACCAGCGGCTGACCTTCGCCCTGGCGGGACAGCAGAACTGCGGCAAGACCACCCTCTTCAACCGCCTCACCGGGGCCAGGCAGCATGTGGGCAATTTCCCCGGCGTAACCGTGGACCGCAAGGAGGGCATCATCATCGGTCACGACAACACGGCCGTGACCGACCTGCCCGGTATCTACAGCCTCTCCACCTACACCGACGAGGAGATTGTCAGCCGCGAGTTTATCTTGGAACAGCACCCCCAAGGCATCATCAACATAGTGGATGCCGGCAACATAGAGCGCAACCTATACCTGACCATGCAGCTGATGGAGCTGGACACCCCCATGGTGCTGGCCCTGAACATGATGGACGAGATGCGCAACAACGGGGGCACGGTGCGTGTGAACGAGATGGAGCGCATACTGGGCATTCCCGTGCTGCCCATCTCGGCCGCCAAGAACGAAGGCATCGACGAGCTGGTGGAGCATGCCCTGCACGTGGCAAAATACCAGGAGCGGCCCCTGCGGCAGGACTTTTGCGACAAGGACGACCACGGCGGAGCCGTGCACCGCTGCCTGCACAGCATCATGCACCTGATAGAAGACCACGCCGTGGCAGCAGGCATTCCGCTGCGCTTTGCCGCCACCAAGGTGGTGGAGGGCGACCATAAGGTGCTGGAGGCCCTGAAGCTGGACCAGAAAGAGCTGGAGGCCATCGAGGGCATCGTGCAGGAGATGGAACAGAGCCGCGGGCTGGACCGCGCCGCCGCCATTGCCGACATGCGCTTCAGCTTTATCCGCCGCCTGTGCCGTCAGACCGTGGTCAAGCCCCGCGAGAGCAAGGAGTATCTGCGCAGCCGCAAAATAGACCGGGTGCTGACAGGCCGATGGACGGCCCTGCCCATCTTCGTGTTGGTGATGGCTGCGGTCATCTACCTCTCTATCGAGCTGTTGGGCGGCCCCCTACAGGGGCTGCTGGAGTCGTTTTTTGCGTGGCTGGGCGTGGTCAGCGCCAATGCCATGAGCCGCTGGGGCGTGTCCGACGTGGTGCAGTCGCTGGTGGTGGACGGCGTCATCAGCGGCGTGGGGGCTGTGGCCAGCTTCGTGCCCATCATCATCCTGCTCTTCTTCTTCCTGAGTCTGCTGGAGGACAGCGGATATATGGCCCGCGTGGCCTTCGTGACGGACAAGCTGCTGCGCCGTGTGGGACTGTCGGGCCGCAGCATCGTGCCACTGCTGGTGGGATTCGGCTGCTCGGTACCCGCCATCATGTCGTCGCGCACCCTCTCGTCGCGCCGCGACCGTAAGCTGACGGTGATGCTCATCCCCTTTATGAGCTGCTCGGCCAAGATACCCATCTATGGTTTCTTTGCCGCCAATTTCTTCCCCGAAAACAGCTGGATGGTGACCCTGGGAATGTATCTGCTGGGCATTCTGGTGGGCGTAGTGGTGGCACTGGTGTGCAAGCATATCGGCACCAAGAGCGAGGCGGCGCCCTTTGTGATGGAGCTGCCCAACTACCGCCTTCCCGGAGCCAAAAACGTGGGGCACCTGCTGTGGGACAAGACCAAAGACTTCCTGCAACGGGCCTTCACCATCATCTTCCTGGCCACTATCGTCATCTGGTTCTTGCAGAAGTTCGACTTCCACTTCCGCGTGGTGGAGAACGGCGTGGGCAGTATGCTGGCCTCGATAGCAGGGGTCATAGCCCCCATCTTCCGCCCCATGGGACTGGACAACTGGCAGGTGGTTACCGCCCTGGTGAGTGGCTTCATGGCCAAGGAAAGCGTGGTGATGACCCTTGAAGTGCTGGATGCGGTAAGCGTGGTCACCACCCTGACGGCCATACCGTTGGTGGTGTTCAGCCTGCTGTATACCCCCTGTGTGGCAGCCATTGCCACGGTCAAGCGCGAACAGGGCACCCGCATGGCACTGTTCATGGTGCTGTTCCAATGCGTGGTGGCCTGGGTGGTAAGCTATGTGGCCTACCTGATAGCATCGCTGTTCTTTCTGAATTGAGAGTGGAGAGTTGAGAGTGGAGAGTTGAGAGTGGAGAGTGGCCGCCAACTATTAACTCATAAACTATAAACTGAAAAGAGTGAATCTGGCTTCGTATATAATCCTGTTCTTGGTCCTGGCCCTGTGGGTCGGAGTGCTGGGCTATATGATCCATCGTGGACGCAAGGCCAAGCAGGAGCCCGAGAAATGCGACGGCAGCTGCTGCTGTTGCGCCCTGCACGGCATGTGTGGCAAGGAGAAGTCCGTTCCCGATAAACCGAGAGTAGCGGGCAAATAGTTGACCTTTTGCACTATGCCGAGGCGAGAAAACTTCTGTTTCGAAGAAACGAACAACGCTATTTTTTTCATCTTCCCATCTGTAATCCCACAGATGCACCGCAAACAGTAGACTTGGAAGGGGGAAAAAGTTTCAATTGCTGGTGTTCGTCAGAAAAATGTATTTTTCTTCCTGATATTCGTCCGAAAAAATGTATCTTTGCATCACGAATTCGTCCGA
>DGTB01000098.1 GCA_002394185.1 Bacteroidales bacterium UBA4347
GTGCTGAAAGACATTCAGGAACTGCTGCAGGAGCGTATTGCTCAGATGCTGGCACAGAATCCTTCACGCATCAACTTCTACGAGAAGTATCAGGAAATCATTCACAATTACAACCAGGAGCAGAACCGCGCCACGATAGAAAAGACCTTCGAAGAACTGATGAGGCTCTCCCGCGACTTGTCCGAAGAGGAAAAACGCTACATACACGAAGGTTTTGAGAACGACGAACAGCTCTCTATGTATGATTTGCTGATGAAGGAAGACCTTTCAAAGGAAGACATCAAGAAGTTGAAGGTTGTAGCCAAAGATTTGCTGGAGAAGATTAAGGCCCAGTTGGCCACGATGGATCATCCTTTCGACAAGCAAGAAACCCAGGCTTCCATCATCATCACCATCCGTGACATCCTCTGGGAAGAATTGCCTGAGAGCTACTCCGACGCGAGCATTAACTACTATCGTGATGCCGTGTACAATTACATATCCCAGCGCTATGGTACGGCTGCATAAATACATTTTGGCCTCTTGAATAACGTTGGCAAAAAGGCACTCTTTTCCCTTGTCGGTGAGCAATATTTTTTACAAACTTTCGTTAAAAGGGCGTCATGGATAAAGAATAAACGAGATAAATAAGAATGAATATGGATAATACCCCTACACCACACATCGGCGCACGGAAAGGCGAGATTGCCGAGACCGTCATTATGGCGGGCGACCCGCTGCGCGTCAAGTTCATGGCCGAGAACTACCTTGAGAACCCCGTGCTTTTCAACCAGGTACGCGGCATGCTGGGCTACACCGGCATGCGCAACGGCCGCCGCATCAGCGTCATGGGCCACGGCATGGGCGGCCCCTCGATAGGCATCTACACCTACGAGCTGTTCAACTTCTACGACGTGCAGACCATCATCCGCGTGGGCTCCGCCGGTTCCATCCAGGAGGACCTCCATGTGGGCGACATCGTCATCGCCACCGGCGCCTGCACCAACTCCAACTACGCCGCGCAGTACGAGCTGCCCGGCACCTTCGCCCCCATCGCCGACTTCCAGCTGGCGCGCCGCGCCGTGGAGGCCTGCGAGCGCATGGGCTACCGTCACCGCGTGGGCAACGTGCTCTCGTCCGACATGTTCTACGCCGTCAACGCCCACAACGACCGCTGGCAGCGCATGGGCGTGCTGGCCGTGGAGATGGAGATTGCGCAGCTGTACATGAACGCGGCATACTGCAGTGGGGCGTGTTATGACCCCTCAGTCCTTCGGACAGCTCCCCTCGAGGAGGGGAGCATCTGTGGAAAGCGGAAGAGGGCTCTGGGCATCTGCACCGTCTCCGACCACCTCCTCACCGGCGAAGCTACCACCGCCGAAGAGCGCCAGACTACCTTCACCAAGATGATGGACGTGGCGTTTGATTTAGTTATGAGTTAAGAGTTATGAGTTAGGAGTTATGAAAAAAATATTGTCCTGTACAATAATTTTGTTAATTTTACGTTAATAGGGCAAATTGTTTAACAACTAAAACTGTAACATTATGAAGATTACTAACAAAATGTTTGCCGAATGTCTGGGTACATTCGTGCTGGTGCTCGGCGGCTGCGGTACCGCGCTGTTCGGACACGTAGGTTTCCTCGGTGTGGCCATTGCCTTCGGCCTCACTGTTATTGCCATGGCTTACGGTGTGGGTCACATCAGCGGCGCCCACCTCAATCCCGCCGTCTCGTTCGGCGTGTGGGTCAACGGCCGTATGTCGTTGAAGGACATGCTTCTGTATTGGGTGAGCCAGTGCGTCGGCGCCATCATCGCCGGTGCTGTGCTGCTCTGCATCTGGAACGCCGCCGGCCTCGGTGCCACGGGCGTCTTCGCCGCCAACGGCTACGGCGCTGAGTTCGCCGCCGCCACCGGCAATGCCGACTACCTGAGCGTCAGCTGCGGTGGTGCCTTCCTGGTCGAGGCCCTGCTGACCTTCGTCTTCCTGATGGTCATCCTCGGTGTCACCGACGACCGCCACGCCAACGGCAAGTTCGGCGGCCTGGCCATCGGTCTCACCCTGGTGCTCATCCACCTCGTCAGCATCCCGCTGACCAACACCAGCGTCAACCCCGCCCGCTCGCTGAGCCAGGCCCTCTTCAGCAACGCAGAAGGCTGGAGCGCCTGCAGCCAGCTCTGGCTCTTCATCGTCGCCCCGCTCGTCGGCGCCGCACTCGCCGGCCTGGCCTACAAGTGCCTCGGCGGTTGCTGCTGCAAGAAGGACTGCAAGAAAGACTGATTGCTCAAAGCATACTAAAAACCAAGAGGCCGTCTCAGCAGAGACGGCCTCTTCTGTTCTCATCGGGACAGCCATCAATCCCAGAAGTGGTTACTCCCACTGGTCCAGCCGTTGCCGGTCTCGTAGTTCTCCATATTGTCCTGCGAATCGTCCTCCCAGAACATCAGGCAGCCTCCGGCAGTCACATTTCCTGTCGAAGGATATTCTCAGCGGTAAGTAGCACCGGTTCAACGGCGTTAACCATCGAAGCATCGTACGGACGGCTCACTCGTATGTAGTTGTCGGTCCAGCCCTCCATCGTCATATCCACATGTTTGCTCTCCCAAAGCACCGGGCGTTCCTTGCCGATCTGGCTCTGGATGAATTCGTTGTGCTTGCGCTCGGAGAGTTCCAGCAGGCGGTGCGTGTGCTCGTGGCGCACGGGGACGGGCACTTTCTCGCCCAGCCGCAGCGCCGCGGTGCCGGGACGGTCGCTGTAGGTGAAGACGTGGAGGTAGGAGATGGGGAGCGAGTCGATGAAACTGAGCACTTTGGCGAACTCCTCCTCGTTCTCGCCGTTGAAGCCAGCCATGATGTCGGCCGCTATACAGGCGTCGGGCATCACCTCCTTGATACGAAGCAGCTTGGAGCGGTACAGCGCGGTGTGATAACGGCGGTGCATGAGCTGCAGCACGTGGTCGGACCCGGCCTGGAGAGGTATGTGGAAGTGGGGCAGAAAGGCGCGGCTGTGGGCCACGAAGTCGATGATGTCGTCGGTGAGCAGGTTGGGCTCTATGGAGGAAATCCTGTAGCGCTCTATGCCCTCTACGGCGTCGAGGCCGCGGAGCAGGTCCACGAAGCGCTCTCCGTGCTGCTGGCCGAAGGTGCCGGTGTTGACGCCGGTGAGCACCACCTCCTTGGCGCCTTCGTCGGCGATGCGGCGGGCCATGCAGAGGGTTTCCTCGATGGTGGCGGAGCGCGAGCGGCCGCGGGCGAAGGGTATGGCGCAGTAGGTGCAGAAGTAGTCGCAGCCGTCCTGGATTTTGAAGAAGGTCCTTGTGCGGTCGCCGGAGGAGTACTGGAGCGGGAATTTGGGCATGTCCCCACCGGTCTCCCGCTTCGCGAGATCTTGGAAATCTTGTAGATCTTTTTCGTTTGTTGTATCAGTTTGTTGTCCGTCAGGGGCTGTGCAAATGTTGGACTGTTGATTTCCAGGATTTCCGCCGCTGGCGGGGAGGGTGCCAACTATTTCCGGCAGGAGGTGTTTGCGGTCGTTGCCGAGGACGAGGGTGACGCCGGGAATGCGCTCTATGTCAGCTGCTGCCACCTGGGCGAAACATCCGATGACGGCTATCTGAGCGTCGGGGTTGAGGCGGTGGGCTTGGCGGATGATGGTGCGGCACTTCTTCTCGGCGACGGCCGTAACGGTGCATGTATTAATGATATAGAGGTCTACCGCCTGGTGGAAGTCGACAATGGTGTGTCCGAGGGTCGAAAAACGGCGTAGAAGGTCGGAAGTTTCGGCGTAATTTAGTTTGCAACCGAGGGTGTGAGCGGCGATTTTCATAAATTTTTTTTGAGGGTGTTCAGTGAATAGTAGGGGTTAATAGATAATGAGTTATCGATATTTTTGGGATGTTATTGGGTATTATTTTTATCTTTTTTGAAAAAAATATTTGGTCAATTCAAAAAAAGGTTGTATCTTTGCACCCGAATTCAAGAGAGAAAAGTAAGCGTAAGAGCTACTCGATAAAGGAAAAAAGGTTTCCAGAATACCTTCTAAATTTTGGATTTTGTAATAGTGTTTAATGGAGGAAACGCCCTGCTGTCTTGCGGGGCGCTTCTTTTTTTCGGTGTTATGAGCGAGGGTGATCACCGTTCGATCATCTCTTGCAGGGGTGAATGTTCCTCGAAGTGGGTGGAGCGGAC
Source organism: Bacteroidales bacterium UBA4347 (assembly GCA_002394185.1). Classification (GTDB taxonomy): domain Bacteria; phylum Bacteroidota; class Bacteroidia; order Bacteroidales; family P3; genus Colimorpha. The sequence goes on from DGTB01000098.1 coordinate 4,168, forward strand.
CATCTTGATGGCGTCCTCGTCGGGGAAGATGGCGAAGTCGGGTTGAGGTTCGAGGAGCAGAATGTCGCGTCCTTCGTTGTCGCGACCGATGCCCTGGATGCAGTTGCGCGCCACGGAGATGTGGCTTTTGCGGTTGGCGAGGGCGAAGAGTTCGTCGCCGGCGCGGTTGAAGACTGGCTCGAAGTTTTCGTGAGCGACGAGTTTCTGCCCGTCGCGCAGGAGGACGACGGTCTTGGCCTTGCCCTGGGCGGCCATGCAGGCGATGTCGTGGATGGAGACGAAGGAGGGGGAGGTGGAGGCGATGAGGATTTCGCGGTCGTTCATCATGCCGTAGTTCCAGCGTTCCTTGATGACGAGGTTGCCGTTTTCGAAGTAGCGGTAGTCGCCGTGTTTGAGTCCGCCGGAGTAGTAGCCTTCGCGTGCGAGATTTCCGTTTTCGTCGTATTCCACGAGGCGTCCTTCGATGTTGCCGTTGACGTAGTTGGCTGTGATGTAGCCGTTCTGGCCGATGCGTTTCCACCAGCGTCCGTGGCGGCGGTTGTTTTGCCAGAAGGCCACCTCGGCGGTGTCGCCGCTGCGGTTGAAAACGACGTGTCGGCCGTCCTTGACGCCCATGCGGTAGGAGGCTTCCTTGACGAGGCGTCCGTCTTCGGCGAAGAAGCTCCAGAGTCCGTCGCGGTTGCGCTGGTTGTATTCGCCGCGGGCGAGGAGGTGGCCCTGCTCGTCGTAGGCCTCGTGGAGGCAACGGCGGCCGGGTTCGGTGTAGGTGTTGCGGATGCGGACGGTGCCGTCGTGATAGTAGTAGGTGAAGGTGCCGGTCTCGAGGCCGTCCTTGAAGTCGCCCTCGAAGATTTTGGAGCCGTCCTTGTCGGTGCGGATCCAGTGGCCTTGGCGGCGGCCCTGTTTGTCGACCTGGTTTTGGGCAGTGGCGCTGGCGGCGGTGAGCACCAGGGCTGCGGCGAGGAGAAGAATGCTCTTTTTCATTGGTAGCGGATATGTCTTTTTAATGTGTATACAATTATTATTATCAATTATGTGGTTGAATAACGCAGAATTAGATAATTTATTTTGGTGGATGAAAAAAAAGATGTATTTTTGCACACAAATAATAAGATAAAACAAAGATTATGATAGCTACAAAGACTAACTCGATTGTGAAGTTTGCCGTGCTTGACACGGTGCTGGTGGCGCTGGCCTGCCTGGTGCCTGCTGCGTCGCATCTGTTTGCTGTGCCGCTGTATATGGCCAACCCGATGCTGGCGTTGCTGCTGGCTGGGATGCTGATAGGGGAAGACTGGCGCAATGCGCTGGTGCTGGCGGTGATTATGCCGCTGGTGAGCTGTGTGTTGACTGGCATGCCTGCGGCCGGCAAGATGGTGTGCATGATGGCCGAGCTGGCCACGGTGGCCACGCTGTTCGGCTGGTTGTCGCGCCGGTGGCAGGTGCTGCCTGCCGTGCTGGTCTCCGTGCTGGCCGCCAAGGTGGTCTATTATGCCCTGAAGGCCGTTGTGGTGGCTCCGGTGGTGCTTGTGGGCACCGAGTGGTGGATGCAGCTGGCAGCCGTGTTGCTGTGGGGCGGACTGTTTGCAATGCTGTATAGAAAGTTTAAGGTTTAAGGTAATGAACATTGCGGTCATACTTGCAGGGGGTACGGGGAGCCGTATGTACAGTGAAGCAGATCGCTCCACAAGGTCGCGTTCTGCTTTCAATGAAACAGTTCGCTCCACAAGGTCGCGTTCTGCTTTATTGCCCAAGCAGTTTCTCGAAGTCGGGGGGCGTACTGTGGTGGAGTATTCCATCGATGCCTTCGACAGCCACCAGTCCATCGACGAGGTGGCCGTGGTGGTGCATCCCGAGTGGAGGCGCCGCATGGAAGAGATTGCAGAGGCGCGCAAGTGGCGCAAGCTGGGGAAGATAGTGGACGGCGGCAGCGAGCGCTATATGTCGAGTCTCAATGCCGTGATGGCGTATATAGACTATCCGGACGACACCAACCTGCTGCTGCACGATGCTGCGAGGCCCTGTGTGTCTGGGTCGTTGATAGGCCGTGTGGCCGAAGCCTTGAAACACAACGAAGCCGTGGGCGTTGCTGTGCCGAGCACGGACACCATGTGGGAGGTGCATCCCGACATGAGTGGGGAGTTTGGTGCCGGAAGCGCAGAATTCGAGATACCGCGCTTGGTGGCGCGCATACCCGAGCGGAGGCTCATGTGGCGAGCGCAGACGCCGCAGGCTTTCCGTCTGCCGCTGATCCGCGATGCCTATCAGAGAGCCCTGCAGGACCCTCAGTTCAGGGCCACCGACGACTGCGGAGTGGTGCGCAGGTACCTGCCGGGGGTGAAAATCGCCGTCGTCGAAGGAGAAGAGAGGAATATGAAACTGACAAACGCGGACGATATGTCCTTGGTGCAAAAATATATCAACAGCAATGGATAAGAAGACAGTATACGTCGGCATGAGTGCCGACATGATCCATCCGGGTCATACATCGTCTGTAAAAAAAACATGAACTAAAACAAAACTGGTTGATATGAAAGTGGTAGCAATGGTGCCCATCAAGCTGAATAGCGAAAGGGTGAAAGAAAAGAATCTGAGGCCTTTCCCTGACGGGAAACCTTTAATCAAGTTTATATTGGAGGCGCTCGTGAAGAGCAGTCGCGTGGACGAGGTGTATGTGTACTGTAGCAGCGAGCGTATCAAGGACTATCTGATAGAAGGGGTCAAGTTTTTGAAACGTCCCGAATATCTGGATGGCAACGGATGCAACTGCAACGACATTATCAGGGAGTTCATGAAGGTGGTCGACGCCGACTACTATGTCGTCTCCCATGCCACGGCTCCGTTCACCAAGCCGGAGAGTATCGACAGGTGCATCGACAGTGTGACCAAGGGCGACCAATATGACTCGGCGTTCACGGTGGAACGCATCCAGACTTTTATGTGGAAGAACGGTGCGCCGATGAACTTCGACGTGGACCACTTCCCCAGAACCCAGGATCTGGATCCCATCTATATGGAGACTTCTGGTGCATTTGTCTTCCCGCGCGAGGTGTTCCAGCAGTACAACCGCAGGGTAGGGGTGAAGCCCTGCCTGGTGGAAGTGGAACCTGTGGAAAGCATTGATATCGATACTGAGTATGACATGATGGTGGCGCAAGCCATATACAGTCATCTGAAAGAAAAAGAATAGAGGATATGGGAAAGGTACACATAGTGGACTGTACGATTAGGGACGGTGGTTATCTTCTTGACAAGAACTCGTCCCCGGAGTTTGTAAGAGGAATACTGCAGGGGCTTGTGGATGCAGGAATTGATTACACAGAAACAGGTTTTCTGCAGAGCAAACATAACGGAGAGTCTATCGTATATCACGATTCGAAGGATGTGGTCAAGTATCTGCCTTTGGATGCCAAACGCACCACGTATCTAGGATTTTGCGATAACAGCCGTTATACACCGGAGGAGTTGGATGTCTGTGACGGAAAGTCTTTCAAATGGTTGCGTATATCATTTGCAAAACATGAAATTGAGTCATCATTGAGATTCTGCAAGGCGGCAATGGAGAAGGGCTATAGTGTCCAGTTCAACCCTATGGACAGCATCAGCTATTCGGAAAAAGAGAGAGAGTCGTTGATAAACCGGGTGAATGAGATTAAACCTGCTGTCTTTTCCATAGTGGACACTTTCGGTGCAATGTACATGACGGATCTTGAAAAGATTTTCCGGCAATTTGACAAACTGCTTGACGAAGGAATAATGATAGGACTCCATTCGCACGACAATCTTGGCCTTTCGTGCGCCCTGGCGGAGAGGATGGTGGATTTGGCGGGAGAAACCGGTAGGGAGGTGTGCATCGATGGCTCGCTATATGGTATGGGAAGAGGTGCCGGTAATGCCAAGACGGAATTACTTGCAGACTATCTGAACAAGCATTGCGGAACGGAATACAATGTCGAGATGCTGCTTGAAACGATAGAAAAGTATATCTTGCCAATCCTGGGCACAGTCCATTGGGGCTACGACCTTCCCATGTACGTATGCGGAACGAAACATTCACATGTTGATAATGTGAATCACCTGAAGGAGAAACACAACAGCTCCATTAGTGACATATTCAATGTCATAGAGATGCTGACCCCTCAGCAGCGAACAAGATATGGCACGGGATATTCGAAAACGGATTTCTCCCATTTAGACGAGTGCTATAACGAGTATAAAAAGAAAAACCAAACGATATGAATTGTTCGGAATATTTGGTAGACTTTCTGGTCAAGAAAGGAGTGACCGACGTCTTTGGATATGCAGGCGGATACATCGTGCCCTTTATGGACGCCCTCTACGACCGGCACGAAATCACGGTACATGTCTGCTATAACGAGCAGGGCTGTTCGTTCGCTGCCAACGGCTATGCCCGCGCTAGCGGGAAACTCGGCGTCTTCTTCACCACGTCGGGTCCCGGTGCGGTGAATGCCTTCGGCGGCTTGGCGGATGCCTGGTTCGACAGCGTCCCCGTCATGGGCATCTGTGGCAATGTGCCCACCAACGAGAAGCGGGGGTTCTCCGGTATCCGGCAGAATGGGTTTCAGGAGATGGACATCGTCTCCATGACGCGCCATATCACCAAGTATTCTGTAACGCCCCTCAGCCCCATCGGGTTCGCCGATGTCGTCTCGCGGGCCTACAACATGGCCCTGCTGGGCCGCAAAGGCGGCGTGATAATTGATTTTCCGTACGACATACAAAAACAGAGTGTAGAATGAAATACCTCAGACCAGTGCTTTTGGTGGGCAGTGGCGCCCGCACAGCCGATGCCCCCGCCCTCATCATCGAGTTTGCCCGCAAAACCCAGATCCCCGTGCTGACCACCATGAATGCCGTCGACCTTGCTCAGGACGACCTTCATATCGGTTTCATCGGAACATACGGAAACCGCATCTCCAATATGATCCTCGAAGAGGCAGACCTCGTCATATCTGTCGGCGCCCGCCTCGGATTGAGGCAGATAGGCCACAAACAGGAATGGTTCGCGCCGAAAGCCCATCTCATTCGTGCCGACGTGGACCAGTACGAACTCAGCCGCAACGTCAAGGAAGACGAGGAAAAGCACCTCATGGATGCTGCAGACTTCATGCGGTGGCTCCTCGCACAGGACTACCCATGCTACGACGAATGGCATGCCCATTGCATCAAAGCCAAAAAGCTGCTCGATGGCGTCGACAACACCGAAGGCAACAATGTGATGGAGAAAATATCAACCCTCCTCCCCCCCAATCCCATCGTCACCGTCGACGTCGGCCAGCACGAATGCTGGTGCGCCCAGTCCCTCACCCTCAAAGGCCACCAGGGCCGCATACTCATTGGCGGCGGCTACGGCTCCATGGGCTGCGGACTTCCGTATGCTATTGGCGCCTCCATTGCTATGGGTAAATGCTTCTGCATCACCGGCGACGGCGGTCTGCAGATGAACATCCAGGAGTTGGAGGTCGTCGTGCGCGAGCACCTGCCCGTGAAGATTCTGGTGATTAACAATATGGTGCTGGGCAAGATCAGTGAAATCCAGCATGGCTCCTACAGCGACCGTTATGCACAAACCACTGCCGCAAGCGGATACACCGTGCCCGACTTCAGCCGTATTGCCGACGCCTATGGCCTGCGGGCTGCCAACCTTGAACACTACTCGCAGCTCGACCAATACGCCTCCTGGTTCACCGACGACGACCCCTGCCTGCTCAATATTTTTATCCCGGCTGACACGCTGCTGATTCCCAAAATCAAGTGGGAGACGGGTAAAATAATGCCCGCCCTTGACAGCAACCTTCTCGCAAAGGTGAAAAACGAACTTCAATCCTCAATTCATAACTCATAACTCTCAATGATACGTTTTCTGGTGATGGATGTCGACGGCACCCTGACCGACGGCAAAGTGTATATGGGTACCCAAGGGGAATTGATGAAGGCCTTCAACATCAAGGATGGCTACGGAATCAAAGAACTCCTGCCCCGATATGGAATCCTCCCGATTATCATCACGGCTCGGTGCAACGATGCTTTGCTTCATCGATGCAAAGAATTGGGCATAGCGGAGGTGCATCAGAATGTCAGGGACAAAATCCATCGATTGGAAGAAGTGCTTGCGCGGTATTCGGGCACCATGTCCGAAGTGGCCTATATGGGAGATGATTTGCTCGACCTGCAGTGTATGATGCCTGTTCGGCAGCAGGGCGGGCTTGTGGCCGCTCCGGCGGATGCGGCCCCTGCTGTCCTCGCCAGCAGTGACTATGTTGCTCCGCACAAGGCCGGCGAGGGTGCAGTGCGTGACCTGATCGATTATCTGATCGCCAACAACCAACAACCAGCGGCCAACAGTCAACTGCCCACTCGTCTGCAAGAGGCTGTGGCTTACATTGAACAACTTCCGCATCATAAGCTTGCGTTGGGCACCCATCGTGTATCGGACGACTTCTTCTTCAACGTGATGGAATATATCCCGTCAGACGACGAGAATCTGCCCTACGAATCCCATCGCCGGTATATCGACATTCAGTATTTGGTCGCTGGCGAAGAGCACCTGATGGTTACCGACATTTCGCATCTGCAGCCAACCACAGACTACAGCCCCGATAAAGACTGTGTGCTCTATAACGACCATTCCAACCGCTCATTCATCAAAATGAGGCCTGGCACCTGTGTCGTCCTCTTCCCCAAAGATGCCCACAGGGCCGTCCGTTGCCCGGGATCCACAGGAACGGTAAGAAAAATCGTGGGGAAACTTCTGCTGCATTGCGAAGATACAATGCCTGCTCTTTAAACTTCTGCAGCTGCACACTTATTCTCAATTCTCAATAATGAAAAGAAAAGAAATCGTCTCGGCCGATGGCCTGTTGTCGGTACCTTTCGACGACGTTACACATGCTTGCATGACGGGGTCTATTCATGCCTTGTTGCAGTATCTGATGCTTTTCGACTATGATACCGTGGCCAAGCATACATGCTATTTTCTCGGCTACGGCGTCAGCCCTGAGGTGAGCGCTCATCTGCCTGCATACTATTTCAATACAAAACAAACAGGTACTGTACTGACTCCTTCACGTTGGTTCGACAAGATATCCATGCGACTTGGTCGCAACAGGAACTATCCTTTTCTGAAAAAAAGCGAGATTTTCGCCATGGATGTCGGGTTTGTTCCTCCCTTGATTGGCAAGCAGCCATATGCGCTATTGTCCGACGGCCCTTTGGGAATCTCGCAGAATATGCAGGTGACCAGTGCTGAGTATCAGCGGCAGATAAAAAAGAAGCATTCCCTGCAGGGACGCCTCGAAGAACTGCTGTATGGCCCCGTTGCAGTCTTCGGATGGGGCAACAATCCCCAATGCCGCGAATTCTATCTCACCGAAGAAAACAATGCCGTCGTCCTGGAAGGCAAACCCGTGCATGTGCGCTCCCTGCGCCAGATGTGGGAGTCGGCTTCCCGTGAAACCCGGCAGCTGGTGTTGAACGTTTATGGTATTGATGACAACGACATACGTCTGTTGAATAGCAAACGCTATATGTTCCTCACGCAGCCTTTTACCCGGGACCGCACCCTCACCGACGAGGAATACTGTCATCTTTTGCAGCGTGTCTTTTCTCACTATGATACATCGCAGCTGCTCCTCAAACTGCATCCGAGGGATAATTTCGACTATCAGAAATACTTTCCGGATATCACCGTCTATGACAAGAAAGTTAATATGCAGCTCCTGGTGCTGTTGGGTGCCACCGTCGAACGTGCCATCACCATTTGTTCTTCCTCGGTGAACTCTTTTCCCGAAAGTGTGCCGGTGGATTGGTTTGGAGTTGACATCCATCCCAAGCTTAAATCTTTTTTTGGAGAGATGGTGCCTCCTTATCGGTCTTACAACCAGGTCAGCCTATAGTGCGAATAGTCAGGCCTCCACAGCCGCGCGGAACTTGTCCACCATGCGGTCTGCCGAGTAGTTCTCGACAAACATCTGGCGGCTGTATGCGTTGAAGCGGGGGTATGACGTGGTGCAGAAGCCGTTGATGGCCTCCACGAACTCATCGGCCGTCAGGCAGCAGGCCCCCGCTTTGGCATAGTCCACGTCGTAGCCGCTCCAGGCCTCCGGCGTACCTATGATGTTTTTGCCGTACATCAGGCTCTCGCATGTCTTCACCTTCATGCCGCTGCCTTTGAAGATGGGCAGCACCATCAGGTCGGCCTCTTCGAAGACGGGAGCCAGGTCGGGGACATCGCTCAGCACCTCGATGTCTCCACGCATCCAGTCGGCTTCCTTCAGCCTGTCCATGCCTTTGCCAACCACCAGCATGCGTATGTCAACCCTTGGCAGTACGTTCTTCACGAACCATTCAATGCCCTCCACATTGGCGGGGAAGTATGCACCGAGGAAGACGCACAACGGGCGTTTTGCGATGGAGTCTGCGGGGTAGGTGTCGTGCCGGTAGGTGTCTACGAAGGCTATGGGTATCAGCTGGTCGGCATGTCTGCCGTAGCGGCGGAAGAGTTCATCGTCGTCGCGTTGGCTCAGTGCGATAGTGCGGTCGGCGTAGCGGCAGCACCATCGGTCGTTGCGGTTGACGCAAGGAAGGACTATCCAGCGTATGGGATTGAACCATTGGCAATATTTAGCTCCGAAATAAATCACCTCCACGTTGTGGAAGAAGCAGACTACGCGCCCTTTGTATCCATTCTCTTTCAGCTTTTTGGCTATGATGCCAAACACCGAGCGGTCCACAAAGACCACATCGTAGTTCTGCGCTTGCTTCACAATATTGCGCACCCGTCGCGGAGTCAGTCCGAGATAATAGCCCAACGGCATGTACATGAATCCTTGGGCATATTCCCACAGAGTACGTCGGCGGTTTTCATCGTAGATATAGTAGGTGTCAACATTCTTTTCACCTGCTATACCTTCCAGTACTGTGTGGTTCAGCTCGCTGGCTTTTTCACCGCCTTCGGGCACTCCACGGACTTTTTTATATCGGATGATTAATATCTTCATTCTTGCTCTTTTCTCTTGCGATAGTAAAGAATAATGGCGCCTGTCGCTAACAGTACCAGTATGATGGAGCCGATAATGGTAACGGTATCCATCCGGTGGAAGAGCGGTGCTTCGTTGCGGAACTCAATGACATGGTCGCCGGCGGGGATGACCATGGCGCGGAGTATGTAGTTGGCACGCATGTATTCGGCTGGTTGGCCGTCGATGTAGGCGCGCCAGTCGGGCTCATAGTATATTTCGCTGAAGACTGCCAACTGGTCGTCGGCTGCATGGCTATTGTATTTCAGATAGTCAGGGTTGTAGGGGTTCTGGTGCTCCATGACGATGGTGGCCGTGCTGTCGAAAGCCAGGGAAAAGACGGTGTCGTCCTCAATCACGACTGTCTTGGCGATGCTGTAGAACTTCTGTTCGTCGGCCCAATTGATTACAGCTTGATTCTTCGGGTCGATTGTATTCAGTGCCAGTATCTCGCCGTTGGCGTCGCCCACCATGCGGGTGGACTCCACAAACCATGCGTTGCCCAGTGCATCGGGATTGCGCTGCACCTGTCCGCCTTGTACTACAATATAGCGTGCATTGAGCATGTTGAGCACCTGCATGTTGATATGGCGTGAGATGTAGAAGTCGATAATGTCTTGGTAACGGCGCATCTTCACGGCGCTGTAGCCGCCAATCTGATGGTGGAAGGCCGAGGGTTTGGCATCGTTGAAGGTATTCGTTGCCAGATTCAGCACTCTGTAGTCTTTGTCACCGAATTGGGCAGCCATCTCATCGATGGTATAGTCGTACTGCTGGGGCCTGAGGGTGAGTTCGCTCTCCTCGGCATAACTCATGTCGTTCAGGTAGCGACGGTCCACACCCCACAGGTCTATCGCCGTCAGCAGGGTAAGCGCAATCATGAACCATGTCGTGTACTTGCGATTGCTGTTCTTGTTAGTGGTCAACCAAAGGATGGCAAAAGCCAGTGCGACGAAGATGAGACTGCGCCACGAATCGCTGACGTATAGCGATTTGCGGTCTTGCGTCAATATGTCTCTCATGCCCTGGTCCATCTGGGCATCGTTGGCAGCGGTATAGTCCCACATGCCACTCAGGATCAGTCCTATCAGGATGATTGCTCCGGTGATACCGCCAGCCCAGTAGAGCGCCTTGTTGGCTTTCTGTTGCGTCATCTCTTTGTTCAGCAGCTGCTTCAGTCCCAATATACCCAGCAGAACCATCGTGACGTTGGCCAACACCAGGCTCATGCTCGGCGTTCTGAACTTATTGTACATTGGCAGGTTGTTGAACAGCCATTCGTTGACGGGCATGAAGTTGCGGCCCCACGACATGATGATGGCTATTATGGTGGCAAAGAGCAACCACCAGCGTTCCGGTCCTTTCACCAGTATCAGGCCCAACACGAAGAGGAAGATGATGATGGCTCCGAAATAGACCGGGCCCGAGGTGAAGGGTTGGTCGCCCCAATAGTAGGGTGCGTTGGCTTTGTATTGCTCCTTCTGGGCAGACGGTATGGGCTGCTGGTCTACCAGTTGGGCGTATTTGCTGCCGCTCTTGGCGGGTTCGCCGCTGCCGCCGCCCATTGCGCCCGGCACCAGCAGTGTGTAGGTCTCGCCCACGCCGTAGCTCCATGAGAAAGCGTAGTCAATGTCCAGTCCGCCGCGTTTGCCGGCTATCGAGTTGGCTTCGTTGTCCTGATACAGGTCTTCCGGTGTAACGCTGGTGACATTGCCTCCGCGCATCGTTTGCGACGAATACTCCATGCTCACCATCAGGTTTCGTGCGTTGCAGGCAAACGCTATCGCGCAGCCGGCCAACAGTATGCCAATACCATAGAAGAATTGCGGCAGGTATTTGTCCTTCAGCGCATATACAGCATAGGTGAATCCCAGCACCACAGCGCCGATAATGGTGTAGAATGTGATTTGGATGTGGTTGCTGAGAAGCTGTATGCTCAGTGCGCAGACAAACAGCAGGCCTCCCCACAGCCAGTCGCCCCATTTCTTTTTCCCGTCACGCGCCTTGCGGAGGCAAAGTATCATTCCTGCCAGGATAGGTGCCACCATTGCTATGGCCCATCCCTTCGAGATATGGCCTGCTTCGATGATAATGATATTGTAGCTGCCCAGGCCGAAGGCAAGGGCGCCCAGCAGGGCCAGCCACGGGGTGCATCCCAGAGCCAGCAGGGCGATGTAGAATCCGATCAGGTAGAAGAATAGCACTCCGGCATTCTCGTGCAATCCCAAAAACTGCAGTGTACCTGCTTCTTTTATAGGGGTGAACACGCTTTTCACTTTCGGGTTGCCTCCCACTTGGTAGGCGGGCATGCCGCTGAACATGGCGCTGTTCCAGTGTGCATACTCACCGGTCTTCTCGTGGAAGTCCTTCGTCTCCTTCACCATTGCGTTGAACGACATAGTGTCGCCCTGATACATCTCCTTGCCTTGTATAACGGGCAGGAAATATATCAGCGCCACGGCCATCATGGCCACTACCATTCCAATATGAATCCAAACATTCTTTTTCATTATTCCTTTTTTTTCATTATTATTCCTCTATTTCTCGTCTTTACCCTTCACCTTCGGGTATTCCACTCTCACGTGATAGATGCTCATCATCTTTTCCTTCAAAATCTTCCTCACGCGGGCGATGTCGCCATACGACAGCGGGCAGTTGTCCAGCTGTCCTGCGGCAATCTTGCCGTCTATCAGTTTGTCTATCATGGCGTCCGTGCTTTCCTTCGTGTGGTTCTTCAGGCTGCGGCAGGCGGCCTCCACGGTGTCCACAATCATCACCACGGCCGTCTCGCGGCTGTAGGGGCGCGGACCCGGGTAGCGGAAAGCGCTGATGTCGAAGTCTCCGTCGGGGTGCTTCTCCAGCTCCTTGGCGTAGAAGTAGCCTGTCATCGTCGTGCCGTGGTGTGTGCGTATAAAGTCCTGCACCTCGGACGGCAGGTGGTATTTGCGCGCCAGCTTCAATCCTTCCGTCACATGGCTGGTGATCATGCGGGCGCTCTCCTCGTTGTCCAGTTCGTCGTGAGGGTTGAATCCGCTCGTCTGGTTCTCGGTGAAATAGATGGGGTTGCGGATTTTGCCGATGTCGTGGTAGAGTGCGCCGACCCTTGCCAGCAGGGCGTCGCCTCCCAGTTCGCTCACCAGGTCTTCGGCTATGTTGGCCACCTGCACCGAGTGCTGGAACGTCCCGGGAGCCCTCCGGCTCAGCATGCGCATGGCCTCGTTGTTGGTGCTGCTGAGTTCCATCAGCGTCAGCGCCGTCGTCATGCCGAACATACGCTCGAAGAGGTAGATCAGCGGGTAGGCCAGCAGCGTCAGCACGGCGTTCAGGAAGAAGATGAGGTAGCGCTCCAGCTGCAGGCTGTCGAAGTTGGTGTCCTGGCTCAGCACACCCGCTGTGTATATCAGCGAGTAGCTGACGAATATCACCGCCGCCAGCACAAAGAACTGCGCCCTCTTCTCCAGGTTGCGCACCGCTATGATGCTCATCATGCCCGTCACCAGCTGGTAGAAGATAAACTCGAACGAGTTGGGCACCAGGTTGGCCAGCACAATCACCGTCGTCAGGTGGATATACAATGCCGCCCTCATGTCGAAGAAGACCCTCATCAGGATGGGCACCACGCACAGGGGCACCAGCAGCACCCATTCCGGCGCCATTCTCACCATCATGGCCTCCATCGCCGATACCATCAGCACCGTCACCAGCACCATCAGCACCCGTCGGTTGTCTTCCAGAATGCGGTGGCGTGTGTTCAGCAGGAACATATACAGGGCCACAAACGAGATCATGGCCAGCAGCAGCTGGCCGGCCATCTGGCCCCACACGTTGAAGCCCTCGGCGAAACGGCGGTCCTCCTCGGCCTCCAGGGCGGCGATGCGGCGGCCTTTCTCCTCGGTCACCACCTCGCCTTTGCCCACAATGCGCTCGCCGGCCATCACCAGCTCGCTCGTGTAGCTCAGCTGGCTCAGGCGGCTCTCGAGTTCCAGCGCTGTGCGGCCGCGGTCCAGTACATAGTCGGGTTTGAACAGGCTGTCGATTGTCTGTTCGGGCAGGCGGGACTCCAGCTTGGCCCGCGTAACGAAATCGCCCATCCGGTATTCGTGACCCACGTTGCCTTCCAGTACCACTACGCGGCGGGCTTCATTCTCCGGCCCCCACTCCTCGGCGTCAAGGCTTTCCAAGTATCCCACGCGGTGGACACTGTCCATCAGCTGCTTCAGCCATCGATCTCCAGCCTCCGCCTTCGTGCCGTCGATCGACACTTTCTTATAGTACAGGATGGCCTCCCCACGCTCGCGGGCCTCCTCGGCTTTCACATCCTCCGCACTCTTCAGTACCGCAAAATCGAATGGCGCCGACAGGTCGGCACCCCTCCAGGGAGCCCCCACCTTGTAGTCATAGTGCTCTCCGCCTCCCTCGTGGGGAAACATCAACACAATCAGCAATGATGTTACAATCATTGCCAGTATTCTGTATATCAAGCTTAAACGGCGTACCGTTCCGGATAGTATCTTGCCCATCTCTCAAATAATTTCAAACTGCAAAGATACAACAAATTTCCCACATGGCAAAAAAATAATGCACGCCGCCCCTCATACTCACTTCTCCCCGACCACCAGCTTGCGGGCGTAGGAGCCAGCCTCGGTGCTGAGGCGGAGGAGGTAGACGCCCGGTGCGAGGGGCGAGGTGTCGAGGGAGAGCGGCAGCTGCGCGTCGTCGAGGCGGAGCACCTCGGAGCCCTTGGCGTCGACGAGTGTCAGCGCGCCGCGGACGGGCCCGTCGCCGAGGACTACGGCTACGCGGCCCCGGGCGGGATTGGGCACCAGCGTCAGCGCTGTCCCCGTGCCGTCGGCCCCGGCGATGCCCTGCGAGCCCGGCTGGCGCGAGCCGAGGTAGAACTGCAGGGGGCCGCGCCAGGAGCTCCATATCAGCGTGTCGCCGTGCATGGGGCATCCGCCGTGGTCGCATTCGCCGCGCACCCACAGCGAGTACCACACGCCGCTGTCCAGCCCCGTGACGGTCGCCGTGGTGTCGGCGAAGGTGAGGATGTTGGAGGTGTCGGGCGCGGGCCCGAGGCCGCCCACGGCCACCTGGTAGCGTCCGGAGTAGAGCCCCTCGAAGGGCCGCGACGGATGCCACGCCACCACGGCATAGTCATCCCCCCGCTCCTCCAGCCTGAAATTCTCCACCGCCCCGCACAGCAGCCTGTCAGGCTCCACTATCGGGAAGAAGCCCCCAAAACAGTTCTCCTGTACTGATATCCATTCATTTGTTAAAGGGTGTTTACTGTAAAAGGTGAACATTGTGTCAGCCCCGATCAAGTGGGGCCGGGCCACTCTGGTGAATGCCATGTTGTATTCCATGGAACCGGGGCGTGCTTGACTGTAATTGATGTGATTTAACAATCCAATATAGATCGTCCCTCCGACGACGACCGGATTGTCGAAGTAATACTCATAGCAGTATTGCGGATTGGAGTGGCCGTATACGTCATTACCATAATTGTAGGCGCAGACAACCCTGTAACTGTCGAAATTGGCAGTATCGATAACTATCCAGTTGTCCCCTTCTTTTCTCATGATTCCATACGTTGGCCATATGGAGTCCGTAATGCTGTATTGTCCAACCACGGCTACACCATACACATTAGTCACCGAAGGAACAATGCACTCTTTAACATGGGGATTCGGTACCCACAAAGCGCCACCACTACCTAAAAGAAAAGAATGTGGATTATCTGTGTAATAGCAAGAATCAAAGTAATTAACAGTGTCTTGCGGGTATTCCTTGCGGAAAACATTATTCCCAATGATTATGGTATCGCCAATAATGGTGGTGTCCGGCGTCTGCTGCCCCATGCAGAAAAATGGAGCAAGAAAACATATTAACAGGATTCTCTTCATAACTGTTTGATTGTATGTGATTAAAATTCAGAACAACTAACAGGATAGTCTGTAGTAGTCGTGCCACTATCTTTATTAAAATATATTGTAGGCGTACTCGCCGAAGGTGGAATTGTTGCATGCCCTGGATTCACATTGTCAATAATCTCGATGTCGTATTTGTCCTTAAACGGGCAGGACGGCGACGGGGTGGCGAAATTGGCATCCCAGTTCTGCTGCAACCTGAATTTTTGACCGCAGGAGATAAACGAGAATTCGTCCACATTGTCCAGCGATTGGTATATCTCGTCTTTATGGAAAAGAATGTTGTCAGTGTAAGGTCTGTTGGCGTTGGGGTCAAGCCAAACGAAGTTGGAGTTGAAACTGCCCCCAAGCGGGAATTCAAATGGCTGCACCAGTACTGCCCTATTGCCTTCGTCGAGAAAAGTGATGTCGTATGGCTCGCTTTTCCCGTCAAAGAAAAACTCCTGCGAGTTGAACATCGTCAGTGTGGACAGTTCAAAATACCGAATGCGGGTGCTGAAAGGGTTTGAATAGCCTCCATAGAGATAGGACACTGCCAGTCGGTCGTTGGAGATTGCAGAGTGGGTTTGGGAATACACTTCCATGTCTCCCGTCGGATAATAGTAGTAATTGTCTATGATGGGGTCGCCAAGCACATTGTCAGGATTCGCCCTTCTGAGGCCAAGCGCAGGAGTGCTTTTATTGTACTCGACAAAGTAGACACCGAAGTTGTAGTCCGAAAAGAAAACCTCATGCAGCACCTCTATATCGGGCAATGTGGCATATTTGAACACCGGAGAGCCAAGAATGTCGTCCACTTCAAGAATTGCACTCGTGAAATAGACATACGGGTAAACCGCCCGTTCCTCCTGCCCAATGGCGACCACTTTCTCGATTCCAAGGCTGTTGTGGTACACAGCCAACCGTTTCATCATGGTTACTTCAGGTATAACATAATATTCAACATTCACGTTTGCTGATGAATAATCGTTCAGGTTGATGTACCCGATAAAACCTTCGTGTTTTTCTGTCTCTCCACAAAAATATACATAGTCATCAAGAATTCTCATGTCGTATATTTGCGTCAGGTAGCTTGGCAGCACACAATAATTCCCAAAGGGTAATGTTGTGCCGGGTGAGTAATATTCGTCGTTTGGGCACAGATACATCCTCAACTCACCCTCGTGCCATCCATAAACAACGGAATTGTTGGGGTCCCAGCTACGGGTCAGTACACATTGCAATTGGGGTGATGTTATATTCTCCCATCGCAAACTGGCATATTGGGCGAGCAGGTTCCCCGACCCCAGGACCAGTAAAAAAGCAAGTAATAGTTTTTTCATAATGTCTTTATTTTAATGATGGTGTTTTTTTTAATAGAGTGCTGTGTATTAGCGTATTATTTTGTTTTTGAGGATAAAATGGAGTTGTTTTCCGACTGCAAACATACGAAGAAAAAACGGAAAAAGCAAGTCTGAGGGTAAAAAAACAACCAGTGGCGTCACCCCACCCGGGAGGGGGATGAGACGTGTCCGATACGGCATATCTTATATTGTTTTTATATTGTTTACATATTGTTC
>DGTB01000152.1:0-2153 GCA_002394185.1 Bacteroidales bacterium UBA4347
AAGAACAATATAAGATATGACGTATCGGGTACGTCTCGGGCAGGGGTTTGACCCGGGGTTGGCCGGTAGCGCAGAGGGGTGCCCGGGCACACCGCGCAGGCGTTTTTTAGCGTTTTTGGCGAAATAAATTTGGCCATGTCGCGTTTTTCTTGTATCTTTGCACTTCAAACGGAAAAAGAATAATAATAAATTAAAACAACTAAAACAATGAAAATTCGCACCTTAGTTATCGCATTGGCGCTTTCCGTGCTGCTCCCCAACACCGTGCGCGCCGACGAAGGCATGTGGCTCCTGTCGCTCATAGGCAAGAACTATTCCGACATGCAGAAGGCCGGCTTCAAGCTGACGCCCGAAGACATCTACTCCATCAACCAGTCATGCCTGAAGGACGCCATCGTGGGCCTCGGCAACGCCGGCAGCCCCTTCTGGCACTTCTGCACGGGCGAGATTATCTCCAGCAAGGGCCTGATGAGCACCAACCACCACTGCGGCTACGGCAAGCTGCAGGAGCACTCCACCGTGGAGCACGACTACCTGCGCGACGGTTTCTGGGCCTACTCCATGGACCAGGAGCTTCCCAACCCCGGCCTCACGGCCTCGATTCTGGTGCGCATGGAGGATGTCACCGCACGCGTCAAGGGCGCCCTCACCGACGAGATGAGCGAGGGTGACCGCCAGGCCGCCATCGAAAAGGTGTCCAAGGAAATCGCCGACGAAGCCGTCAAAGGCACCGTCTACAACGCCCAGGTGAAGCCCATGTTCAACGGCAACCAGTTCTTCCTCTTCGTCCACATCATCTACAAGGACGTCCGCCTCGTGGGCGCCCCCCCCTCGTCGATGGGCAAGTTCGGCGGCGACACCGACAACTGGTCCTGGCCGCGCCACACCTGCGATTTCTCCATGTTCCGCATCTACACCGCCCCCGACGGCACCCCCGCCGACTACAGCAAGGACAACGTGCCCCTGCAGCCCAAGCACCACCTGCCCGTCAACGCCGGTGAGATCAACGACGGCGACTTCGCCATGGTCATGGGCTTCCCCGGCACCACCGACCACTTCCTCACCTCCTACGGCCTCGAGGAGACCATGAACATCACCAACAAGCTGCGCTACGAAATCCGCACCGTGAAGATCAACATCCTCCGCGAGGAGATGGCCGCCAGCCAGGCCACCCGCATCAAATACGCCTCCAAGTACGCCTCCTGCTCCAACTACTGGAAGTACAGCAACGAGCAGAACAAGGCCCTGAAGAACCTCAACACCATGGGCGTCAAGAAAGACGTCGAGAAAGAATACATGAACTGGGCCAGCCGCCAGACCAACCCCAAGTATAGCCGCGCCCTCGAGCTCATCAAGAAAGGCTATGCCGCCCGCGCCACCGTCGAGGAAGCACAGCAGTACCTCGTCGAAGGCCTCCTCTCCGGCCCCGAGAGCCCCCTCTTCGCCGCCCGCGTGAAGAACACCTTCGCCCACATGCTCGAAGCCGACCCCAAGGCCGACCTCTCCATGCTCCAAGGCTACATCGACAACTTCTACAAGGACTACGACATGAACGTCGACCGCCGCCTCGTGGCCAACATGTTCAAATATGTCGTCGACCACATGAACGCCGAATACTGCCCCGAGTTCCTCCTCAAGGCCAACAAGAAGTACAAAGGCAACTTCGACGAATATGCCGAGGACCTCTTCAAGAAGTCCATCTTCTCCGACCCCGAGAAGCTGGCCAAATTTATGCAGAAACCCAGCCTCCGCACCCTCGAGAAAGACCCGCTGGCCGCTGCCGGCAACGCTGCTCTCGATGCCTACCGTTCCCTCTCCGACAAGGTTGACGAGAACGTCGCCGAGAACCTCGAACGCGGCATCCGCGACTTCACCGACGGTATCCTCCAAATCAACGACAAGAACGGCAAGCTCATGTCGCCCGACGCCAACAGCACCATCCGCCTCACCTACGGCAACGTGATGAGCTACGACCCCAAGGACGGTGTCTCCTACCACTACTACACCACCTTGAAGGGTGTCATCGAGAAGGAAGACCCCGAGAACAGCGAGTTCAACGTCCCCGCCCGCCTCAAGGAGCTCTACGCCAAGAAGGAATTCGGCCGCTACACCAACAAGAACGGTGAGCTGCCCACCTGCTTCATCACCAACAA
>DGTB01000152.1:2198-6763 GCA_002394185.1 Bacteroidales bacterium UBA4347
ACCAACAACGACATCACCGGCGGCAACTCCGGCTCGCCCGTCATCAACGGCAAGGGCCAGCTCATCGGCCTGGCCTTCGACGGCAACAGCGAGGCCATGAGCGGCGACATTGACTTCGAAGAGAACCTCCAGCGCTGCATCTGCCTCGACAGCCGCTACATGCTCTGGGTCATCGACATCTATGCCGGCGCCAAGAACCTCATCGAGGAAATGGACATCGTCAGATAGATAAATGAAACAAATCCAGCGACAGCAACTGCAGCAGAAGCTTTCACCGCAACAGATACAACTCATGCGTCTGCTGCAGTTGCCTGTTACTGACCTGGAACAGGCCATCAAGGAGGAGATTGAGAAGAACCCCCTCCTCGAAGCCGACACCCCTGTGGACGACGAGAACATCGACACTCTGGCCGCTGCCGCCGACCACGACCGTTCCGACTGGGATACCGACGAGGACGACGACTACGGCACCTTCGACTACCGCGAGCATCTGGAGAACGACCCCAATGCCACACGACGCGAATTCGTCATCTCCGACACCCTGTCTTTTACCGAACGCTTGAACTCCCAGCTCATCACCCGCCGCCTCAGCGACCGCCAGCAGCTCATAGCCAACGAGCTTATCGGCACCCTTGACGATGCCGGATACTTGAGCCGCGACCTCGACCTGGTGACCAATGATATGGCCTTCCGGCAGGGCATCGACGCCACGCGCGAGGAGGTGCTGGAGGTGCTGCGCATCATCCAAAGCCTCGACCCTCCCGGCATCGGCGCCCGCAACCTTCAGGAATGCCTCCTGCTGCAGCTGCGCCGTATGCCCAAGGATCCCGATGTGCAGTTGGCCACCACCATCCTCGAACGCCACTTCGACGACTTCGCCAACCACCGTTACGAGCGTCTCTGCAACGCTCTCGGCATCGACGACGAAAGCCTCGAGCGTGCCGCCGTCGTTATCAGGCGGCTCAACCCCAAACCCGGCAGTTCGGACGCCGAGAGCGACGCCGCCGCGGCATCCTTCACCCCCGACATCATCCTGCAACAGCACGATGGTGAACTCTCCTTCTACCTCAACGACGGCAACCTGCCTCGTCTCAACCTCAACACCTACTACACCGACATGCTCGCCGAGCTCGAGGCACAGAAAGCCGAGCGCGACCGCCAGGGTTCCAAATCCTCGCCCACCGAACGCGAGACCCTCTCTTTCCTTCGCACCAAGCAGGCCGATGCACAGGGATTCATCGACCTCCTGCAGCAGCGCCACGACACCATCGTGCGCGTCATGCGTTACATCGTCAAGCATCAGCGCCGCTTCCTCCTCACGGGCGACCCCGACCAGATGCAACCCCTCCGCCAGCGCGAAGTGGCCGATGCCACAGGCCTCGACATCTCCACCATCTCGCGCATGGCCAACAGCAAATACCTCCAGACCGACTTCGGCACCATCCCCCTCAAGGACTGCTTCTCCAAAGGCATGGCCAACAACGAGGGCGAAGAGATTTCGGTCCAGACCGTCAAGCAGCGCCTGGCCGACGCCATCGAAGGCGAAGACAAGCAGGCGCCCCTCTCCGACGAGGCCTTGGCTCAGATGCTCAACACACAAGGCTATCCCCTGGCACGCCGCACCGTGGCCAAATACCGCGAGCAGCTTGGCTACCCCGTGGCACGTCTGCGCCGAGTACTCGTCCTTGTGATGTTGTTCCTTGCCGGCATCGGCACCTCGAGCGCCCAGGTCTCCTACTACGACTCGCTCATCAACGCCCGCCTCGAGGCCTCGCGCCAGATGCAGACCCCCGGCCGCAGCGCTTCCGCCAGGCCCACTCCAAAACCCACAGCCAAAAGCATAGCCGAAAGCAAAGAAGCCGTCAAGGCCATACGCCAGGCCGCCAAGGAAGACGACAACAGCGCCGAGATCGACCGCTCCATTGTGCCCCTATGGTACGACGCCTTCCCCCATCATCGCGTCAACCCCCTCGGCCGCACCACCCTCGACTTCCTGCCCGACGAAATCAACATACTCCTTGTGCGCGACAGCGCCGACTTCTGCTTCCCCGTTGCCAACCCCAAGACCTCCAACTACGGCTGGCGCTGGCAACGCGGCCACCACGGCGTCGACATAGGCCTCAACACCGGCGACCCCGTCCGCTGCGCCTTCTCGGGCGTGGTGCGCGTAGCGTCGCGCATGGGCGGCTACGGCAACTGCGTCGTCGTCCGACACCCCAATGGCCTCGAAACCCTCTACGGACACCTCTCCAAAATCAATGTCCAACCCAACCAGCCCGTAACGGCAGGCGACGTCATAGGCCTCGGCGGCTCAACCGGCAACTCCACCGGACCACACCTGCACTTCGAGTGCCGATTCCTCTACCAGACCTTCGACCCCGAGTGGATTCTCGACTTCTCTAACTTCACCCTCCGCACACGTCGCCTACACCTCGACAAATCCTACTTCGGCATCCGCCAGCCCCGCAAAGGCCAGGCCCTCGACTACAAGGCCGACCAAAGCATCATCAAAGAAGCCAAGAACGGAAAGAAACGCCCCGCCGTCCAGACGGCGAACACATACAACATCAAAGATTTCTAAATCCGATATGAAGAAAACCAACCTCTCCGAATACGACCCCACGGCCGTGCCCGACGGCAGCCCGTGGACGGTGGCCGTTGTCGCCGCCGAGTGGAACCCCCAAGTGACCGACGCCCTCCTCCAGGGCGCCGTGGACACCCTGAGCCAGCATGGCGTGCGCGACGAGAATATCCGCGTCTACCGCGTCCCCGGCACCTACGAACTCTCCTATGCTGCCGACACCCTCGCCGAACTCGACACTATTGACGCCGTCATCTGCATCGGCTGCGTCATACAGGGCGAGACGCGCCACTTCGAGTTCATCTGCCAGGCTGTCTCGCAGGGACTCACCAACGTGGCCCTCGCCAACCACAAGCCCATCATCTTCAGCGTTCTCACCACCGACACCATGGAGCAGGCCCTCGACCGCGCCGGCGGCAAGCACGGCAACAAAGGCGTCGAAGGCGCCATCACGGCCCTGAAGATGCTCCAGTTCACCGACCAAGCCGTATCCCTGCCGTGAAGATAGTCTATTTTGGAACCCCCGACTTTGCCGTCGAGAGCCTCGACGCCATCATGCAGTCCAGCCACGAAGTCTGCGCCGTGGTCACCGTGCCCGACCGTCAGGCCGGCCGCGGACAGAAGGTCGTCTTCAGCCCCGTCAAACAATATGCCCTCGACCACCACCTGCCCCTGCTGCAGCCCGAAAAGCTGCGCGACGCCGAATTCCTCGAGCAGCTACGAGCCTTCGAGGCCGACATGTTCGTCGTCGTAGCCTTCCGCATGCTCCCCGAGGCCGTGTGGAACATGCCCGTCCACGGCACCTTCAACCTCCACGCCTCGCTCCTGCCGCGCTACCGCGGCGCCGCGCCTATCAACCACGCCATCATCAACGGCGACACCCGTACCGGCATCACCACCTTCCTCCTCAACCACCAGATCGACGAAGGCCAGATCCTCCTCCAGGCCGAGACGCCCATCAGCCCCGACGACAACGCCGGCAGCCTCCACGACCGCCTGGCCCTCATGGGCCGCGACCTCGTGGTCCGCACCCTCGACGGCATCCAGGCCGGCAGCCTCGTCCCGCATCCACAGGAAGGCACCCCCACCGCGGCGCCCAAAATCTTCAAAGACTTCTGCCTCCTCGACCTCCACCAGCCCGCCCAGCGCGTCGCCAACCTTGTACGCGGCCTCTCGCCCTACCCTGCCGCGCTCCTCACACTCGTCAACCCGCAGGGACAGGAAGTCCTCTTCAAAGTCTTCGACGTGCTCCCTCTCAACGACCCCAAAGGCGTCCCCGGAGACCTCGTTTGCGACGAAAAAAAGGTCTTAAAAATCGGTGTAACAGATGGTTTTATCCAGATTTTGAGCCTTCAAATGAGCGGAAAAAGAAAAAATTCCATCGAAGAATTTCTTCGCGGAAACAAACTAACTGGCTGGAAAATAAAGCAATAGAAAAACAAGACGAAAAAAGTTCAAAAAAAAACAAAAAAAAATTTGTTTCGTATAAAAAAAAATTCTTACATTTGCACCGAAAAGAAAAACAAACAATTATAAACCCTTAAACATTATCATTATGAACAAAACTGAACTTGTTAACGCCATGGCCGCCAAGACCGGCATGACCAAAGTCGCCGCCAAACAGGCAATGACCGCCTGCTTCGATGCCATCCAGGCCGAGCTGAAAAAAGGCGAGAAAGTGACCCTCATCGGTTTCGGTACCTTCAGCGTTGTGAAGCGCAAAGCCCGCACCGCCAAGAACCCCCGCACCGGCAAGGCCGTCAAAGTGCCCGCCAAGAAAGTGGCCAAATTCAAGGCCGGCAGCAAGCTCCTCAAATAAGAGAGCTTGACGCACAGCCAACAAACACAAAAAATCGGGCTACCCCAACGGGTAGCCCGATTTTGTTTTGCCCTCCCCTCCTCCCACACCGGGGTCTAAAGGGTACCCGAAAGGTATCCAATACGGCCGTTCTTATATTGTTTTTATATTGTTTACATATTGTTC
>DGTB01000174.1 GCA_002394185.1 Bacteroidales bacterium UBA4347
AACAATATAAAAACAATATAAGAACGGCCGAATCGGACACGTCTCGGGTGGGTCTCGGGTGGCGGTTTTTTTTAAAAATTTTTAATTTTTTTCTTGCTTTTTTGAAATATTATTCATAAATTTGTGGTGATAATCCTAAGGGAAACATTTTTGGCAAGGGGCTAAAAATCAACCTGCTAATAAACACTATTTTTTTTACTCCAGGCGAAATTTGACGGTAAGGGGAGAAAAGAAACACAAAATAAAGTATAGTTCATTGTATTATTAACCAAAAAAAGTAACCTATGAAACGCTTTTACAAGTTTCTGATGCCTCTGGTCGCGATAGTGGCCATGGCATTACCCGCAGGTGTTTCGGCACAGACGACCTGCACCATCAAGATTGTAGGCGAGGATGCTTACGGCGACGGTTGGAACGACGGCAGCCTGGCTGTTGTCCAGAGCGGACAGACCGTGGCCACGTTCGATGCCTACTATACCGACAACGGAGGCAACGGCCCCGTGCGTGACTCGACGACGGTCACCGTGCAGAGCGGCGTGCCTGTCACTTTTGTGTGGACCGTTGGCGGATACGATGACGAGGTCTCCATCTGGATCTATGCTGCCGATGGGACGCTTCTCTATTCCGTCGTAGAGCCTGAGGCAGGCACCATCTTCGGCATGAGCAATGCCTGTGCCACCACCTTCTGCCCTCCTCCCACGGGCTTTGCTGCCGCCAGCTCGGGCGACACCGCCACCTTCTCCTGGACCGCCGGAAGCCAGACGGCCTGGCAGCTTGTATGGGGCCCCATTGGTTTCAACCCCGACGATGAGTCGGTCTATCCCACCAGTGTTGTCACCAACTCGTATGAGGCGACCGGTCTTACCGATGGTTTCTACGACGCCTACCTGCGCACCGACTGCGATGGCGACTACAGCTACTGGGTCGGTCCTGTCCAGTTTGGCGTGGGTTCTACCATAGTGTCTTTGGCCAGTGGCACCGATACCCTCCGTTCCTGCAATGCCATCATTGTTGACGACGGCGGCCTTTCGGGCAACTACACCAATGACTTCGACGGCACCATCGTCATCTATCCTTCCGACAACCTGCACGCCCTCCAGCTGACGGGTTTCTCGTATACTGAAGGCAAATGGGACTACTTGACCATCACCGACAATGATGGCACTATACTCTTCTGCGACAATACCCCTGGCGACGACTCCCGTCACAACTTCGGCCCCTTCAACAGCCTCGGCCCTGTCACTGTCAGTTTCCATTCCGATGGCAGCAATACCTTCGATGGCTTCCAGGTCAATGTTGCGTGCATGGATCTGCCCGACTGCATCATTCCCGAGACCTTCGTTCTGGGCGATGTGGATAGTACCTCGGTCTCCTTCCACTGGACCGACAACAGCGGCACGGCTTGGGCCATCGGCTACGGTCCTGCGGGTTTCACCCTGGGCGACACCAACACCCTTTGGGCGGACTTCAGCGACACCCTCGGCACTGTCTCCGGTCTCACCCCCAACACCTTGTACGACTTCTACCTGATGGCTGTCTGCGGTGCCGACTCGTCATGGACCCGCAGCCTCACCGCTCGCACATCCTGTGGCGAAATCACCACCCTGCCGTGGGTCGAGGACTTCTCCAACTGCCCCACCGGCGGCAGTGTGCAGTTCGACCAGTGCTGGGCTATCTATAACACCTACAGCACCTCTTCCTTCTATCCTTATGTTTCCACCAGCAGTGGCAACAAGTATCTCTACATGTACTTTTACGGCAACGGCTCTACCCCTGGCGCCGGCGAAAAGTGGGGCTATGCTGTCATGCCCTCTTTCAGCAGCGATATTATGCAGATGGACCTTGAGCTGAGCTTCGACTGCTGGAAGAGTTCCACAGCCTCATACGGCAGCGGTGTCATTGTGGCCTTGTTCGACACCCTTACCACCAGCACCGTCCCCAGCTTCGACACGGTGGCCGTCATCCTGCCCACCGCCACGTCGATGAGCAGTGCCCAGACCTACTACGTCAGCCTGGTGGGCCATGAGCTCACCGGCAAGCGCATTGGATTCTTCTATCAGAACCAAAATCCTGCAGCTACCTCTAACTACAATTATTACACCTATATCGACAACGTCAACCTGCACGAGGCTCCTACCTGCCTGGTGCCGACAAATCTGGTGGCCAACCATATCACTTCCGACACCCTCGACCTTTCATGGCAGGGCACGGCCGGTTCCTACTGGGTTGAGTATCGTCAGTCGGGCGCTGCCAGTGGCGAGGAATGGACTGGCGTTGAAGTGAGCGACACCACCGTCATCCTCGAACCCCTCAGCCCCAATACACAATATGATGTGCGTGTCTATTCCCTCTGCGGCGGTGACACCAGCTTCTCCATCAACGGCAGTTTCCGCACCAACTGCGGTGCTATCGTCACCCTGCCGTGGTTGGAGGACTTCAACAGCATGTCCACCACCTCCTCTACCACCCAGATTCCCTGCTGGGACTACATCGGTGCCACCGGATATGTGAACATCTCCAGTTCCTACTCGCACACCGGCAACTGCGTGCGCTTCTATCCCAACAGCAGCAGTTCTACCGACCATGTGCTTGAGCTCCCCGTGTTCGACGCCGCTATCAGCGGATTGGAGTTGAGCTTCTGGACCCGTCCCGAGGGTTCTTCCAGCGGTTCGTTAAGCGTGGGCTATGTCACCGATCCCACTCAAGCCAACAGCTTCGTCGAGGTGCTGAACATTCCCAGCAGTGTCGGTACCACGGTCACTCAGTACGATGTCACCTTTGCAAACGCCCCTGAGGGATCTCGCATTGCCATGCGTCACAATGTAGGTAGCACTGCTTGGTATTGGTTTATTGACGACATCGACGTGCATGCCGCTCCGACATGCGCCCGTCCCGACAGTCTCACCTTCGACGGCGGCACCGCTACCACGGCCGACTTCTCGTGGGTTGGCAGTGCTGACAGTTATGACTACGAGGTGTATTATGGCAATACCCTTGTTACCAGCGGTAGCACTACCGACACTTATGTCACCATCTCCGGGTTGACCATCGACAACGATTACACCTTCCGCCTGCGGTCCATCTGTGGCTCCAGCGACAGTTCCAACTGGATTTCCGTCAATGCCCACCTGGGTTACTGCGTCCCCAACTTCACATCGGTGGACAACAATGGTATCTCCAGCGTCACCTTCGGTGTCGATGGTCTTGAGGTTACCAACACCCAGCGTCCCACCTCGTCGCCCTACTATGGCAATTACACTGCTGTGATAGGCGGTGCTGTGGCTGGCGACACCATGCCTCTCAGCATCACCTATGCCACCGGCTACACCTATGGCACTATTGTATGGGTGGACTGGAACAATAATATGGTCTTCGAGGGCAGCGAAGTGGTCCATTTCGGTACTTCCCTGAGCAGCAATCCCACTGTCTACGATGCTTCCTTCATGGTGCCCGAGGACGTTGACACCGGTTCCTATCGCATGCGTATTGTCGGCGCCGACAGCTACTATGACAGCTATGTTGCCTCGGCTGCTGCCGTTGCCGCTGCCAATCCTTGCCCGACGAGCTCCTATGCTGTGGCTCATGACTACACTATCCATGTGGGCGGTGCCGTCAGTTGCCGTCGTCCCACTGAGCTGACCCTTACCAGCGCCACCCTCAACAGCCTTACCTTCGGCTGGACGGCCAACAATGCGGAGACCAGCTGGGAAATCACCATCGGCGACAACGCCCCCGTGGTGACCAGCAGCAATCCCTACACTGCCACTGGCCTCGCCTCCTCCACCACCTATGCTGTGACCATCCGCGCTATCTGCGCCCCTGGCGACACCAGCCGTCCTGTCACCGTCAACATGGCTACCCTGTGTGAGGAAATCAGCCTTCCCATGTTCTATGACTTTGAGGAATACGCACTTCTGGAGAGTGTGAACTGCTGGAACGTTCTCACCACAAATACCTTTACCTACGATGGCAACACCCAGCCCATCCCTGCTGCATGGACCAATACAGAGTATGGTCACAACGGCCTGGTCACAGTCATGTTCAACCCCCGCAATGGTAATCCCGACATGGTGACGACTCCCGTCATTAACCATCCCGGCAATGCCATCAATGTGCGCTTCTGGACCATGGGCTATATGTTCGGCGGCTCCGGCACCTTCGAGGTCGGCGTCATGACCAACCCCACCGACACCTCCACCTTCGTGGTGCTGCACACCCTCACCGCTGCCGATACCACGATGGCTGAGCACGAGTTCAACACCACCTCGCTCACCACTACCGGCCACGTTTGCCTGGCCTTCCGCGCCACCACTACTACCAGTGGCGCCTATCTCTGCATCGACGATGTCACCATCGAACCCTACACCACTTGCGGCCGTCCCGATAACACACAGGTGTCCAACATCACTATTTCCACCGCCACCCTCTCCTGGGATGCCC
The DNA here is from genome assembly GCA_002394185.1 of Bacteroidales bacterium UBA4347. Classification (GTDB taxonomy): domain Bacteria; phylum Bacteroidota; class Bacteroidia; order Bacteroidales; family P3; genus Colimorpha. Next base: position 4,441 of record DGTB01000174.1, read on the forward strand.
CCACTTCGGGCACTCCTACCGGCTATGAGATAGTCTATGGCGCCGATGGCAATATGGACACCGTCACCGTGGCTGGTACCGCTACCAGCACCGTCCTTACCAACCTTGTGATGGGCTCCCACTACGTGGCCTCGATTCGCACCCTCTGCAGTACCAACGAGTCCTCGGGCTGGCGCGACTTCCCCGGCTTCATCACCGAATGCGATGTGATGACGCTGCCCCGCACCTACAATTTCGATAACTTTGCGCTGCTCGAACAGGTCGACTGCTGGACCTCTCCGACCAACAACACCTACACCCGCAATAACGTCGCCTATCCGACTCCCGCCGTATGGGTCTACAACCTCTACAGCCACAGCGGTGACGGTTCGCTCTTCTTCTGCCCCACCACCGCCAATGGCGCCGACATCTACGTCTCGCCCGAGGTTGACCATGCCGGCAACGACATCAGCGTCAGCTTCTGGACCAAAGGTTTCCTGGAGGGTACTGTCGGTACCTTCGAGGGTGGCGTCATGACCGACCCCGACGACACCACTACCTTTGTCTCGCTCTTCACTCTTAGCGACACTGTGACCACCATGGCCCAGTTCACGTTCAACACCACTTCGCTGACCAGCAACGCTCATGTCTACATCGCCTTCCGGGCCACGCGTCCCTCCACGGCAGCAGGCAACGCGTCGTTCTTCACTCTCGACGACCTGACCATCACCACCAGCGGTGGCGCTCCGACCACCTACTCTGTCAGCGCCGTTTCCGCCGATGCCACCATGGGTTCGGCCACCGTCACGCCCAGCGGCTCTGTGGCTGCCGGCACCAGTGTCACGGCTACAGCTACCGCCAATGCCGGATTCCAGTTCCTCAACTGGACCGTGAATGGCAATGTCGTCAGCAGCGCCAACCCCTACACCTTTACCGTCTCGGCCAACACCGCTTTGGTGGCCAACTTCGAAGCAGAGCCCGTACCCGACTGCGATGTGCCTACCGCCGTCACTGTCTCCTCCGTCACCCTCTCCTCTGCCATTGTCAGCTGGAACGCTGCCGAAGGCCAGTCTGAGTGGGATGTCCACGTCGTTGGCCCCAACTTCGACCAGACCTTCACCACCACCACCAATCCCTACACCGTCACCGGCCTGACCTCTGCCACGAGTTACACAGTCACTGTCCGCGCCAACTGCAGTGCCACGGCCCACAGCGACTGGAGCACTCCGCAGACCTTCACCACCACGACCTGCCAGCCTGTGACCGGCGTCACCGTGAGCAACATCACCGAAACCACGGCCACCGTCAGCTGGACGGCCCCGGCGGGCGTGACGAGCTTCGAGGTTGAGTACGGACTCAACGGCTTTGCCCACGGCGTGGGCCAGACGGTCATCGCCAACACCAACAGTATCACGCTCAGCGGCCTCGAGCACAGCACCGCCTACGACGTCTACGTGCGCAGCATCTGCGCCGAGGGCGTCTACAGCGAGTTCGCCACCACTCCCGGCACTCCCAATGCGCCCTCCTTCATCACTACCCAGGTGGGCATCGACGATGTCGACAACAGCGCCGTAGCCCTCTACCCGAACCCCGCCACCACCAGCGTCACCCTCAGCGGCATCGCCGGCCAGGCCACGGTATCGATAGTGGACATGAACGGCCGCGTGAAGGAAGAGTACAGCGTCAGCGCCAACACCTTGACCATCGACCTCACGGGCTATGCCCAGGGCGCCTACTTCGTCCGCATCACGGGCGAGCAGCAGACCGCCATCCGCAAGCTCATAGTGAAGTAACTCTATGGAGCGCCGGCGTCCCGCCGGCCTCAACCCCCCGAAACCCTCGCAAGGCTCATCCTTGCGAGGGTTTCTTATATTCCCGCCGGCGAAAAAAACAAACGGCCACTCACTCCTGTAGGAATGCAGCACGCATCGTCTCTGCAGAATGGGGGCAAAAGAAAACGCTAATTGTAGATCTCCAAGATGTACCCGTCGAAGTGGGTACGGTATTCGTAGAGCGGGCAGCCCGAGGCGGCGCCCTCGAGGGGGTTGCCGTATTCGGTCTCGTAATTAGATCCGCAGGCTGGGCAGCGGAGGATGTAGCCCTCCCAGTCGGGGTCCGGCACCAGCCGCACCTCGTGGTCGTTGGGGCAGGCGCACTCGAAGGCTACGAAGTCGCTGAAGGAGGTGCGCCGCACGAAGATGCCCTTGTAGCCACGGTTGATGGTCACCGAGCCGCCCACGTTGGCCAGGGCGTTGAAGTCGGGCATATAGATGTCGATGACGGCCCCCTCGCCGAAGGGCGTGTTGCAGATATCGTCGGGAGTGCAGGAGGCGAGGAATGCCACAGGAGAAAGGAAAAAGGTGAAAGTCAGCGCCACTCTCGAAGGAAGTGTTCGCCACCTTTCACCCTTTGCCTTTAGTCCTTTACCTTTCATTTCTTTTCAGGATAGTCGCCATAGATGGTTTTCAGAGCCACGTTGGCCACGAGGCTGAGGCTTTCGGCGCTGACGGCCTGCAGGTCGTCGGTAGTGGTGTGCCAGTGCTCGAAGAAGGAGGTTGTGCCGCTGTTCTGGACAATGTCCACCATGGGTATGCCGCTGAGGCGGTTGACGTAGTAGTGGTCGTCCAGGATGGGGTCGGTGTTGAGGTCCACAAAGACATCGTCATGGCCGAGGGCCTTGGCGGCGCTCCACAGCTTGTTCACAAGGCCGGGGGCGTAGTTGCGGCTGATTTGCTCCTTGGTGAAACGGGGCTGCCGGGTGCCCACCATGTCGAAGAGGATGCCGTAGACGGCGGTGTAGAAGGGCACGTGGCGGTTGCGTACCCAATACTGCGAGCCCTTGCACCAGGTGTCCTCGTCGTAGACGTCGCTCCATTCCGGCGCACCCTGGTCCTCCACGTCGAAGAGGAGGAAGTCCACGCCGATACCTTCGGGGCGGTTCTGGCTCATCACACGGGCCATCTCCATCAGCACGGCCACGCCCGAGGCGCCGTCGTTGGCTCCGGGCACGGGGCTGCGGTGGAGGTCGTCATTGCGGTCGTGGTCGGCCCACGAGCGGCTGTCCCAGTGGGCGGCCAGGAGGATGCGCTTCTCGGCCAGGGGGTTCAGCGAGGCCACGATGTTCTTGCCGGGCACGGTGGTCTGGTCCCAGAGGGTGGCCTGGAAGTCCTGCACCATCACGGTGTCGCACCAGCGCTGCAGCTGCGAGGCGAGCCACTGGGCGCACTGCTGCCAGCTTTTGCTGCCGGGGATGCGGTTGCCGAAGGCCAGCTGGGCCTCGACGTAGGCATAGGCGCTGTCGGCCGAGAAGGCGGGGACTGCCACCTGCGTGTAGTCGATGGCGCTGCTGTCGGCCGGAGCCTCTTGGGGTTTATGCTTGCAGCCTGCCAGCACGAGCAAGCAGGCTGCAATGAATGCTAATCGTTTCAACTCTTAGTGTTTTTTATACTCTTGACTATTTCAGGCGCTCGGCATACTCGCAGGTGCGGGTGTCGACTTTGATGCGCTCGCCTTCTTTGATGAAGAGGGGCACGCGGACCTGCACGCCGGGTTCGACGGTGGCGTCCTTCATGGCGTTGGTGGCGGTGTTGCCGGCAAAACCGGGTTCGGTGTAGGTGACGACGGTCTCGATGAACGGCGGCAGCTCGCAGGTCAGCGGGGTCTCCGTATCGGCGTCGACAGTGATTTCAACATACTGGCCGTCGCGCAGGAACTGGGGGGCGTTGATGATGGTCTCGGGGATATAGATCTGCTCGTAGGTCTCGGTGTGCATGAAGACATGCATGTCGCCCTCTTTGTAGAGGTAGGTGTAGGGACGGCGTTCGACGCGGACGATGTCGATCTTGGCGCCGCTGGGGAAGGTGTTCTCCAGCATGCGGCCAGTCTTCACGTTGCGCATTTTGGTGCGCACGAAGGCGGCGCCCTTGCCGGGTTTCACGTGGAGGAATTCAACGATGGTGTAGATGTCGTTGTTGAAATTGATGCAAAGTCCGTTTTTGATGTCGGTCGTTGTTGCCATAAAAACTAATTTTATATTGTTTGATTGTTATTTGTTTGTTTGTTCTTCTTTTTCTCCTCGGCGTAGAGCTGCGTGAGGCGGCGCAGGTCGTCCTTCATCTGGTCCAGCTCCTCCTCGCAGGCGCGGAAGCGGTGGCGCTCCATCATCCAGCGCATGGCGATGGCCAGGGCCACGAGGATCATCGTCAGCGAAAGTCCCAGCATGGTGCCGTTCGAACGGAGCATAAAATACACCACCGTGGCGCCGAGAATCAGCACGTAGGAGGCTATCTCATATATTCTTATTGCTGTCTTGTGACTCATTTTCTGCTTTGATTTGAAAATGCAAATATACGAACTTTTTTTAAATTAGAAATATAAATTTTTATATTGCCATGCTTTTGCCGGCCGGTGAGCCCCTTTTCGCACCGCCCCGCCGGCCTCTCGCCGAGGGGGTGCCGGACAAGGGTCAAAACCCTGCCCGATACGCCCCCGATACGGCCGTTCT
>DGTB01000191.1 GCA_002394185.1 Bacteroidales bacterium UBA4347
CAAAAAAAAGGCGTATCTTTGCATCACTGAATTAAAGTGAATCATTAACAAATATTTATGAATAGAAACTAAAGAATACAAACATAACACATAGAATAGCGTTTACGCTTAGACTGTCCTCTTGAAGTTCCACAAATCAAGTCTGGCCTTGTAAAGCGGTAAACGCCTACGAGAAATCGTGGGCTTTACTGAATGGTCAGACAGGTCGTGGAACACCTAAGAGGACATAAGCAAAGTTCAACGATATTTTTTCACCAATTCAATAAATGTTCAATAATCAAAAACACAAAAAAATGAAGAAAAACACATTATTTTTCAAAACGCTCGGACTATTTGTCACAGCAATGGTAAGTTTTAGTGTAGTTTCCTGCACAAAAGATGACGATGCAAAAAGAGAAATCGATTCCGTATGGGAAGAAGTAGGTAATGATGCTGTCGTTGGTACTTGGCAATGGTCCACCAACTATTCGTCAGCGTCAATTACATTTAATAGTGACTACACATGCGAATTTTACTTTGAAAGGGATGGTGGTGACTACACCTATACCGCTGACGGGGACTACATGATGACAAGCTTAACATCCGGACATGCAATATTCACCATTATAGACAACCATGAAAATCAACCATATCAGTCACGTGCATATTTTTTCATCATCAATGGAAAGCTATACATTGATGGAAGTCATAATTTATTAGGTAGTTTGGGAACAGTCGAGTTTTCCAGATAATTTTTTTCAATTACTCACAGACTTACAATCAAAAACACAAAAAAATGAAAACGAACACATTATTTTTCAAAATGCTCGGACTATTTGTCATAGCAATGATAAGCATCAGTGCAGTTTCCTGCACAAAAGATGACGATACAAAAAGGGAAATCGATTCCGTATGGGAAGAAGTAGGTAACGATGCTGTCGTGGGTACATGGCAATGGTCCACCACAGTGGACCTTATTAGCAAAGCAAAAACAGATCGTACAATAACTTTTAACGAAGATTATACAGGACAAGCCGAAGTATCCTCTTATCGTTCCGACGGAAATGAGAGCCATAACTATACCTTTAACTATAGAATGATTGACACCGAAAGCGGATATATGTCTATTGGCGTTAACCTTGCGTTTTTTGCGATCTTCGACGGGGAACTTTACATTAACAGTGATGACAGTTTCTCCGGAGGCCCTTACACCAAATAATTGGAAAATAGTTCAACCAAAGAGATTCTTATGGACATCTCTAACAACCTGCCTGTTGTGTTGATACGCAACAGGCAGGTTGTACATGCACTCTTTTACAACCCATTACGTACCGCTTTTACTTTTCTGTCGGCGATTCTTCCTCTACGAAGAATTAATTCAACGCGAAACGCAATAAAAAAAATTAAGCGGCGTTTTTAATAGCACTACAAAAAAGAAATGGCAAAGATAAAATATATCGTCCACAACACACGGTACCGATAACTTTTTTTTAATCACCAATATTCCATGTACAAACAAACCCATCAACAACACGCAAGCGCGTTCCGCTTCCGCCGGTTCAGCCGGGCGAAGTGGGCGGCCTACAGCTCGATGCACCGCGAGGTGACCATCGGACGCCTGGCCACCCGCGTGGCCGACAGCAGCCTGGCCAAGACGGCCACCGTCGCCGCCACCGCCCTGCTGCTCATGCAGGGCACCACCTTCGCACAGAGCGACAGAGAACAGGAGACGCGCACCTTGCAAGAAGTGCAGATTGTCCTCTCTGCCGACAGTCTGCAGGGCTCCTCCGAGCCTGCGGCGGTACTCACCGCCAACGATTTCCAACAAACAACCATTCGTTCCATCGGCGACCTCGTGGCCTTGCTCCCCGGGGTGGACCTCCGTACCCGCGGCGCGGGCGACGTGCAGGGCGACCTCAGCATGCGCGGCGGCACCTTCGACCAGATGCTGCTACTGCTCAACGGTGTCAACCTCACCGACGCACAGACAGGCCACCACACCATGGACATCCCCATCGACATCACGATGGTGGAGCGTGTAGAACTACTCTCGCCGTCGCAGCTCATGTCGCGCGGCATCGTAGGCTTCTGCGGGGCGGTAAACATCGTCGTCGCCGAGGAGTACCGCGACCGCCTGCTGGCCGACGTCAGCGCGGGCTCCTACGGCACCGTCAACGCCTCGTTGCTGGACACCAAGACCCTGGGCGATTGGACGTTGACGGCCACCGCAGCCTATCACCGCAGCGACGGCCACCGCGAGAACACCGACTACCGCCACGGCAGCCTCTTTCTCCAGGCGCGGCGGCACACCGAGGGCAACGACCTCCACCTGCAGCTCGGCGGGCAGCTGAAAGACTTCGGCAGCGCCGGATTCTACTCCACCACCTACCCCGACCAGTTCGAGGCCACGCGCACCCTTGTGGCCTCCGCCACCGACAACTTCCGCCTTTCCACTTTCAATTTTCAATTCTCGATCTACGGCCGCCTGCACCGCGACCGTTTCGAACTCTTCCGCGACGGCTACGTGGACGACGTACCCTCCTGGTACAGTGGCCATAACCACCACCTCGCCTCCATCGGCGGGGCGCGCCTGCTGGCCACCCGTCCGCTGGGCATCGGCGAGGTGAGGGCCGGCGCCGAGGTGCGGCGCGAGGGCATCTGGAGCAACGTCCTTGGCACAGCCGACAGCACCCTCCGCAACCCCTACACCAAGAGTGCCTCGCGCACCAGCACCACCCTCTTTGGCGGCTACGGCCTCCGGCGCGGGGCCTTCAGCGCCGAAGCCGTGGCCCTGGGCCAGTACAACACCCAGTTCGGCACCAACTACGGCCTCGCCGCCAACGCGGCCTATAGCGTTTCAGCCTTCAATTTCCAATTCTCAATCTCCCGAACCTTCCGCCTGCCCACCTTCACCGACCTCTACTACCAGAGCGCCACGCAGCAGGCCAACCCTGACCTGGGCGCCGAAAGCAGCACCAGCGTGGAGCTGTCCGTGTCCACCGGCAAGTTGCGCATTGGGGAAAAATCAATTTTCAATTCTCAATTTTCAATTTACTACCGCTCCGGCACCGACATCATCGGCTGGGTGCGCCCGTCGGAGGAGGACCTCTGGCTCTCGATGAACCACACCGCCGTCGACGCCCTCGGCGTGGACGCAGCTTTCAACTTTCAACTTTCAGCTTTCAACTTCCAATTCTCCTACTCCTACTGCCACATCGAGGCCGACCACCGCGGCCTGCTCTCCTCCTCGGCCATCGACCACCTGAGCCACAAAGCCCAGCTCTGGGCCTCGGTCCGCCCCGTCGACCGCCTCTGCCTCAAGGCCGGCGCCTCGCTGCGCCACCGCGAAGGCCAGTATGTGGAGGACGGCGAGGCCCAGGCCTACGGCACCGCCCTGCTGGTGGACGCGGCCGTGGAGTACGACCTGCTGAGGTCTTGCCGGCAGGATGCCGGCGGTCCAAGGCTGACCCTCTACCTCGAGGGCCACAACCTCCTGAACCGCCCCTGGCGCGACCTCGGCGGCGTGCCCCAACCGGGCCTGACGCTCATGGCCGGCGCACGGCTGGCGCTCTGAAAAAAAGCCTTCCCGATGGGGGCGGACTGCCAAAATGGCAGTCCGCCCCCATTTTCATGCACTTCTCTATGATTATCAACCTACTATCGCCCTACCATCTCCCTACCAACTCCCAACCAACTCCCACCACGGTGGGAGATGATAGGTCGATAGCAGGCCCTTCGGACTGACAAAATGGCAGTCCGGTAGGAGTGGCACATGAGTTGTTGATGCCCTATTGTTTTAATAGGAATAAAATAAAAAAATCAAGATATGGAAGGCAAATTGAACGTACAGACCGAGAACATCTTTCCGGTCATCAAGAAGTTCCTCTATTCGGACCATGAGATTTTCCTGCGCGAGCTCATCAGCAACGCCGTCGACGCCACGCAGAAGCTGAAGACCCTCTCGACCCGCGGCGAGTTCAAGGGCGAGCTGGGCGACCTCACCATCGACGTGAAACTCGACCCCAAGAAGAAGACCCTCACCGTCAGCGACCGCGGCATCGGCATGACGGCCGACGAGGTGGAGAAGTACATCAACCAGATAGCCTTCAGCGGCGTCACCGACTTCATGGAGAAGTACAAGGACAGCCACGAGCCCCTCATCGGCCACTTCGGCCTCGGCTTCTACAGCGCCTTCATGGTGAGCGACAAGGTGGAGATCTTCACCAAGAGCTGGAAGGACGCTCCGGCCCAGCACTGGAGCTGCGAGGGCAATCCGGAGTTCACCATGGAGGAGGACAAGAAGCACACCGACCGCGGCACCGACATCGTGTTGCACATAGCCGACGACTGCAAGGAGTTCCTCAAGGAGGGCACCGTGCTGCAATTGCTGAAGAAATACTGCCGCTTCATGCCCGTGGCCATCCGCTTCGGCGAGGAGACAGTGTGGGTGGACAGCGAGACCGAGTGTGACAAAGATGGGAAACCGAAGAGAGTTGAGAAGAAGCAGCCCCGCATCATCAACGACCCCGACCCGGCATGGAAGAAATCGCCGTCGTCGCTGACCGACGAGGATTATAAGAAATTCTACCACGAGCTGTTCCCCATGAACTTCGAGGAGCCACTGTTCCAGATACACCTCAACGTCGACTACCCCTTCAACCTGACGGGCATTCTCTACTTCCCCAAGGTGCGCAAGACCATCGACCCCAACCGCAACAAGATACAGCTCTACTGCAACCAGGTCTTCGTCACCGACCAGGT
>DGTB01000026.1 GCA_002394185.1 Bacteroidales bacterium UBA4347
AGGCACTGTCGATGGTGATTTTTGCACCCATGTCCCATGTGGGATGACGCAGGGCGTCGGCCTTGGTCACATGGGCCAGTTCGTCGACCGACTTCGTGCGGAACGGACCACCACTGGCGGTGAGCAGGATTTTCTCTATCTCGTTGCAGTCCTCGCCCACCAGACTCTGGAAGATGGCGGAGTGCTCGCTGTCGACGGGCAGGATGGGGGTGTGGTACTGCTGGGCGAGCTGCAGGATAAGCTCTCCGGCCACCACGAGCGTCTCCTTGTTGGCCAGGGCGATGGCCTTGCCGGCCTTGATGGCGTGGATGGTGGGCGAGAGGCCTGCGAAGCCTACCATCGCCGTGAGCACCATGTTGATGGGGCCGGCCTCCACGATCTCGTCGAGGGCCTGGCGCCCGGCATACACCTTCACGTCGGGCATGTCGCTCATCAGTCGCTTCAGCTCGTCGTAGCGCTGTTCGTTGGCGATGACGATGGCGGCGGGCTTAAACTTGTGGGCCTGCTCTGCCAGCAGTTCTACCTTGTTGTTTGCCGTCAGGCAATAGACCTCATAGAGGTCGGAATGTTCTTCTATCACCTCGAGGGCCTGTGTGCCTATCGACCCTGTGGAGCCGAGGATGGCTATCTGTCTTTTCTCTTTCATTGAACTGTCGATTTCAGAAATCGGGCGCAAAGGTACTAAAAATTATCCACATCGCGCGCATCCGTACCTATAAAAGATACTAAAAAACGTTGTGGCTTTTTTATACAAAAGATTCTGGGTATTATTCTACATCCCATTCGAAGATGCTCTTAATCACCTTACTGATGATTCTGTCCATATATGGACTCTTAACGGCAGTATTGTAGGACTGTGAAACCTCATCCGGAGGGGAATAGGTTATTATGTATAGTTATTTCTTTGATATGTGAAAGCATTTTCTTCCGAAATTCATTTTTCTTCCATTTTTGCCATTTGCCTACACTAATTCAGATAAACTATTGAAATATAGAGGATTAATCTGTGTAGGCAAGGAGATTTTTTAAGCATTTGCCTACACTAAATTGTATTTTTTAGATGTATTTACGGACTGATAACGGCATAAACCATTGATTATTAACCTATTTCTCTATCACAAGGATGCTTGAAACATTTTGTTTCCTACTAGGAAACAATTTGTTTCTCAGTAGGAAACAAAATGTTTCTCGGTGGGAAACGATGTGGAAACAGTATCCTAAGTGTCAGACGTCAGTCAAGAAAATTCGTATTTATGGCCTTTTAGTGTAGGCAAAGGCCTTAAATATTCGGTTGCCTACACTATATAATCAATTGAAGCATAGGCGGTTATGTGAATTAGTGTAGGCAAATGCCATTTTTCATGTTTTTTTCTATGTGAAAGTTTTGCTCGCAACAGAAGCACATTACCAGCCTCTCCGGCATCCGTACGTCAGAGATCGTCGCGACGACTTGGAGAAAAAAAAGAGGGATTTTCTTGTTTGCATGCTAACTTTTTCATATCTTTGTACCCGATAAACTTATTACTACCCCAATGATGAATAACAACAGACTCATCTTCCTGCTGGCAACACTTCTCGTGCTGGCTTCGATTCCCGCCGTGGCTACCAAGGTCATTGGCCTGCGTGTGATCGACAAAAACTACCTCATGCTGCACCTTCGCGACGGTGAGGTACACTACCGCGACAGCGGCGAGGGTCCCAGTGCCTATCTCGGCCACTCCTTCTCCGAAGGAGATGACACGCTCGTGGTATTCGGCGAGCGGCTCAAGACCGACGATGCGCAGAAGGCCGCCCTCTGGCGAGTGAGCTCACCTGACGATAAGAGCTTTGCCGCCGTTCAGCCGCTGAACGTATGGCGCAAGTCGAAGCCGATGAACACAGACCATACGCTCACCAGCGAGAACGACCACTGGCTGTTCCTCCATCTGCCCCAGTCCATGCGGCAGGGCTGCACCTACACCGTTGCCATCCCTCAGGGCATCGGGGCCGACAAGACGGAGGCCAGCGTGCGCTTTGACGTCTGGAACACGCCATCGGAAGCCGTGCATGTGAACATCATCGGCTATACCCCCACGGAAACCGTCCATGCAGCCGACCTCTACCAGTGGCTGGGCGACGGCGGACAGCGCGACTACTCGGAATGGGAAGGCCGCAAGGTATACCTATATCATATAAAGAGCGGCAAGAAGCAGTCTGCTGGCGTGGTGAAGCTCTGGAAGCGTGCCGCCGACGCCAAGGAGGAAGCCGGCGGCAAGAACCTCGTGGGCACCGACGTGTGGAACATCGACTTCCGCGCCGCACGGCCCGGCCGCTACCGCCTCGTGGTGGAGGACGTGGGCTGCTCGATGGACTTCGACATCGCCCCCGACGTCTACTATCAGCCCTACCGCTACTCCGTGCGCGGCTACTACTACATGCGACTGGGCGAACCCAAGGACCCGGAGCATGTGTGGCCCGTGCCCCGACAGCCACAGTTCATACCTGAGACAGACCCCAAGGGACTGACGGTCTACAAGACAGACTTCCACCCCTTCATGCAGGAGTGGCGCGACCTGCACACCGATGTGTGGGACGAGCCCCACTTCAAGCCCGTGATGGCTTCGCGCTTCTGGCAGCACCGGCTGCCCGGCAACCCCGTGAACACCGAGGTGCGCGGAGGACACTCCGACGCCATGGACTGGGACCGCCACCTGGCCCATGTGAGCAATATCTACGACATGCTGCTGCCCTATATCCTCAGCGGCGGACGGCTCAGCGAAGATAACCTCGGCATCCGCGAGAGCGGCAACGGCATCCCCGATATCATCGACGAGGCGCGCAACGAGGTGGACTTCTTCCTCTCCATCCGCGACGGCGAGGGATACTCGCAGGGCGTCACCAACCCCAGTGCCGACTGGAGCGTGATGTATCAGGCAGGCTGCACCACAATGGCCGCCTGGGCTAACGCCGCCAACTGCGCCATCCTCGCCGAGAGTTTCCGCCTGATGGGAGGTGGTGCCCTGGCCGACTCCCTGCGCCAGTACTATACCGCCGAGGCCGTCAAGGCCTTCCGCTATGCCGAGAAGCAGGAGTGGACACAGCTCGACGACCTGCAGGACATCGGCTCGATGCAGATGCGAGGCCGCGACTTCAAGCAGATGGCCGCTGCCTATCTCTACAACCTCACGGGCGACACGGCGTGGGAAGACATCTTCGCCCAGGAGAGCATGATCAAGAATGGCCAGTCGCCCGTCTTCAGCAAGGGGCGCCACGGCTTCTTCGGCGTGGGAGTGATGCATGAGGAGAACAAGAACCTCGTGCCCTTCAACCAGACTTGGGCGGCAGCGGCCTACCTCACCTGCCAGCAGCCCCGCCACCACGCTGCCCTCTACCAGAACCTCAAGTCGAGCATCAATGCGCAGGCTGAGGCCTACAACATCGTCAACATGGACAAGCGTCCCTCGCGCCGCAGTGCCAACGACAGCCGCTGGCAGGTGTCGCAGAACCTGCAGCTCGTGATGCTGGCCCACTATATCGCCGACAAGAACCGCAAGAGGCAGCTGGAACACGTGATGCTCACCGAGGCCAGCTGGAGCCTGGGCCGCAACCCCGGCAACATCGTGGAGATGACGGGATTAGGCGAGCGCCACATCACCGACTGTTACACCACGGGGCGCAATGACGGAGCACCGGAGAGCCATCCCGGACAGACGCCGTTCAACGGCACGGAGACCTGGTCGCCGGGCCATAACGGCGGCGACGCACGGGTCATACTGAAGTACTGCTATCCGGAGTGGAAGCCCGAGGCTACTACCTGGCCGCGCCAGGAGTCCTACTTCAACCAGCGCTACTTCTGGGTCAACGGCGAGTTCACTCCCCGTGAGACCATGCGCGGCAAGATGGCACTGATGGGTTATCTCCATGCCATCAGACAGCTCTGACTCTGCACACGATGAAGAAGGTAATAGTCATTCTGCTGCTCCTATGCAGCCTGACATCCGTGGCGCAACGGCAGCTGAGGGTGGTCGACGTGGAGACGCTGGTCCCCATCGCAGGTGTCAATGTGCTCGGCAAGCGCATCTCGGCGCAGACAGACTCCACGGGAGTCATCACGCTGCCCGACTCGTGCCGCACACTGTCGTTCTCGCATGTCAACTACGAGAGTCGGCTCCTCAATATCAATGAGATACGCGACACCGTCTACCTCATCTCCAAACT
>DGTB01000057.1:0-1137 GCA_002394185.1 Bacteroidales bacterium UBA4347
GTTTTCTTTACTCAAATCGAAGCCACCGCTGCTGAACTGTGCAAACGATGGAACAGCCAGGATGGCTGTCAGAATTGCTACAAAAAATCTCTTCATAATGCTAGTTTTATGATGTGATACTTTAAAATTGTGTGCAAAGTAACTAAAATTTTTGCGATTGACAAAGTGTTTTGTCAAAATTATGATTATTTTTTCATGCGTTTACATAAATATACATCATTCATGTCGTTTCATTGCCCGTCGGCCTGCCGGCTTGGAACAGGGAGAGGCCTGTTGTCGGAGCATGGCGAGGCTGGTTGCTGGAGCGTGGTGAGGCCGGTTGTCGGAACGTGGCGAGGCCAGCTGCTGGAGTGAGGCGAGCCCAGTTGTCGGAGCGTGGCGAGGCTGGCGGAATTCTCTTGCGGCAAGGTGCTTAGAAGAGGCTGCCCTCGGTGGGCTGTGGGGCGGCGCTGCCGAAGCGGCTCACGAACTCGTCCTCCGAGATGATGCTGATGCCCAGCTCTTTGGCTTTCTTGTTCTTGCCCGATGTCGACTCCACATCGTTGTTGATGAGGAAGCTGGTCGAACCGCTCACGCTGCCTGCCACGCGTCCGCCCTGCGACTCGATGAAGGCTTTCAGCTCGTTGCGGTTCTTGAAGTGGTGCACATCGCCGGTGATGACGAAGGTGAGGCCCTCGCAACGGGCTCCGCTCTGCTGCTGCAGGGTCTGGCTCACGCGTACCTCTTTTAATAGTCTCTCCACCGCGGCCTGGTTGCGCTCGTCGGCAAACCACTTCGCAAACGAGGCTGCCTTCTCGGGACCGATGCCGGGAATGGCCTCGAGCGCGGCGTGTCGGGTGCCCTCGTGCTCGGGGTTGGTGACGAGGTCGATGAGCTGCTCGAAGGGATAGGCTGCCAGCAGGCGCTTGCAGACATCGATGCCGCACATGGGGATGGTGAGGGCATAGAGCAGGCGCTGGGCCTCAATGTCGCGGGCCTTCTCTATCGACCGCATCATGTTCGAGGCCGACTTCTCGCCAAAACCTTCCATCGAGGCAATCTCGCGTATGTGGCTGCGCAGCAGGTAGATATCGGCAAACTCGCCAATCCATCCCATGTTGATGAAGCGGGCCAGCGTCTGCTCGGAGATGCCGTCGA
>DGTB01000057.1:1178-2950 GCA_002394185.1 Bacteroidales bacterium UBA4347
GTCTGTTCGGAGATGCCGTCGATGTTCATGCCCTCCTTCGAGACGAAGCGCGTGAATTTCTTCAGTTGCTTGGCCGGACAGTCGGTATTGGTGCAATGCAGGGTGCGCGTGCCGCTGTTCTCGCTCACCTTGATGGTGGTGGCAGCACCGCAGACGGGGCAGGTCTGTGGAATCTCCAAAGTGCCTTCGGCGCGGACGACCTTCACCACCTTCGGAATAATCTTGTTGGCCTTGATCACCTGCATCAGCGTGCCCTTGCCGCCAATGCCCAGTCGCTCGCACTCGCTGATGTTGCAGAGCGAGGCGCGCTTCACGGTGGTTCCCTCCAGCTCCACGGGCTTGAACACAGCCACCGGCGAGATGGTTGAGGCGGCGCACGACCACTCCACATGGTCGAGCTCGGTGTCGGCGGTCTCGTCCTGCCATTTGAAAGCCAGTCCGGCGCGTGTGGCATGATGGCCGGTCACGCTGCCCGTGGCGGCATATTCTGTGTCGTCGTAGGCGATGACCAGTCCGTCGACGGGGAAGGGATTCTTTTTCAGCGGTGTGTGCTTGCTGCCAGCCTCGTCGCTCTTCGCCGGGCTTGCTTGTCCTGTCACGCGCAGGGTGAACCGCTCGATGGCAGCCTCTACGGCCGGCAGGGTGGGGTGCTCAATGCACTCGCGCTCCACGGTGTTGAAGCCCAGCGCGTCGAGCCAAGCCATGCGGGCGCCCCACGAGGGCAGGTTCTCGTCGCAATGCACCAGCGTGAAGGCTATCCACTGGATGTGGCGCTGGCGCACCTCATTCACGTCTTTCAGCGTCAGCGAGCCCGAGGCGAGGTTGCGGGGGTTGGCATAGTCCTCGTCGGTCTCCATCAGGAACCGCTCGAAATCGTCGTACGAGATGACTGCCTCGCCGCGGATCACGATGTGGCCGTCGGCCTTGATGCGCTGTGGAATGCCGCAGATGGCCGTTGCCAGGTGGGTGATGTTGGTGCCGATATGTCCGTTGCCGCGTGTCACCACCTTGGTCAGCCGCCCCTTGTCGTAGGTCACCACCAGCGTCAGTCCGTCTAGCTTCCACGAAATCCAGATGGGCCGCTCTTCCGCCCATTTCACCAGGTCGGCAGGCTGCTTGGTCTTGGCCAGCGAGAGGGCAGCATACTCGTGCTCCTCCTTCTGTCCGCCGATGGCACCGCCGCTCACGTTCTGTGTGGGGCTGTCGGGCAGGCTGACGCCCGTCTCGGCCTCCAGCAGTTTCAGCTTGTCGAACATAGCGTCCCACTCAAAGTCGGTCATCATCTCGCCTCTGCCCTCATAGTAAGCCTCTGAGGCCTCGTTGAGCCGCTCCACCAGCTGCTCCATCTGTCGTCTTTGCTCGTCTGTCATGGTTTGTTAGTTCTTTTGTCTTTGCTTGTCTGTCGTTGTTTGTTCTTTTTATGCAAAGATAGTCACATTTTTCGAAAAAACAAGGTTCATCATCGAAAAAAGATTGTTTGCCTGTCCTCCGGCAGGCTCATCTTCGTTGCTTCCATGGCCTGCAAACGATGTATCATCAGCCATGAAGGAAACGCAGAACGTAAGATAATCCATATTCTTACCACGTTTTTTCCATATAGAGGAAGCCGAAAAGACCGTAATTTTGCAGTCGGAAAGTACAACAAGACTAAAAACCAACAGAAACATGCAACAGTTTAACAAAGGATTTATTTATTTCATCTGCCTCGTTTCGGCCATGGGCGGTCTGCTCTTCGGCTACGACTGGGTAGTGATAGGCGGTGCCAAACCGTT
>DGTB01000213.1 GCA_002394185.1 Bacteroidales bacterium UBA4347
ACACTTGGCGCACCTCACGAATGAGTGTGGTGCCTGCCAGGCAGAAGAAGATGAGAATGGCCTTGATGACAATGGCCAGCAAGGGGTGGACGCTAGTGGCCAGCCACAGCAGGGCTTCCGTCAGCGCAAACACGCCGGCGACGAGCAGAAGGCTCATCACGGCTCCTTTCATCTTCCGGTGGCTGCCGGCATTCCAACGGTGCTCGCCCCAGGCGATGGCCTTGCCGAAGTAGACAACGGGGTGGGGCAGCCACGCAGGGTCGCCCAGGCAGATGTCGAGCAGCCATCCGTAGATCAGGGGCATCGACAGAATGGTCATGGCAATGCATGTGAGCAGGTGTGGAAGGGTATCGGTCATGGCTTATTGTTCGTTCATAAATTGTTGAATGGCCTCTGCCAGGCGGTCGTTCTCGTCGGGCAGCTGGGTGGCTACGCGGAAATGATGGGGCGACAGCCCCTTGAAGTTGGCGGCATCGCGAATGAGCATGCCGTGTTTCTCGGCCAGCCAGGTCTTCAGCCGGGCGGCGGTAGCTCCCTTGATGGTCCCCAGCATGAAGGTCGTATCGGTGGGCAGCATGGTCACCCCGGGAATGGCGTTCAGTAGCTGGCGCAGACGGCTGGTCTCAAGCAGGTAGTTGTGCAGGTCGGGGAAGTTGGGAATGCCATGCTCCAGCAGATATCGTCCGGCCTCGATGGCCAGCGCGTTGACCGACCACGGCTGTCGGTAGTTGCGCAGAAGGCCGATGATGGTTTCGCTGGCTGTCACATATCCCAGCCGGAGCCCCGGAATGCAATACTGCTTGGTCATCGAGTGGAGCAGCATCACGTTGGACTGCTTCACCGTGTCGGCATCGTTGAGCAACGGGCAAAGGGTATAGTTCTCGTAGGCTTGGTCGACCACGTAGAGGGCATCGTCGGAAAACGAGAGCTCCAGGACGGTGCCCGTGGGGTTGTTGGGATTGCAGATGAAATGGAGTTCCCTGGCGCCCTGGCAGCCGGCTGCGGCACTGGCATACTCGCTGAAGGTAGGCTCGTGGACCACCGGCCGGCAGTGGCTGAAGGCTTGGGCAATGAGATAGATGGCCTCGGTGGCACCATTGGTCACCATCACGTTGTCGGGACTGATGCCCATCCCTTGGGCCAGCATGCGCTCAAGGGTGTAAGGCTCGGGCTCGGGATAGCTGGCAATGACGTCGAGGCGTGAGGCCAGATGGCGCTTCAGACCGCTGAGGTCGGCATGGCCGAAGATGTTGGTGCTGAAATTGCTGGTGATGCCCTCATAGCGGTAGAGGTCGTCGCCGTGTCCTTGTATCATGGGCGCTCCTCCTCTCCGTCGGTCATGATCTGGTAAAGCCGGTCCATGTCTACATGCTTGCGCACATGGTCGGCTAGCCGGTTGTATTGCTCTTCCTTGAAGGCCTGATAGTCGAAGGTTTCTGCGCTCTCGTCGGCCTTCTGCTGCCAGGGAGCCAGCAGCTGGTCTATAAACCCGGCATTGTCGAGAATGCCGTGAATATAGGTTCCCATGCACCGTTCGTCCACCCTACAGCCCTCACCGCGGCCGTCGGCCATGGTGTTCAGGGGCTGCACGTCGGTCGTTGGCACGGTGGTTCCCATGTGTATCTCGTAGCCGTGCATGTGGCCGTTGAATGTCACCTGCCGGGTCACCTTACTGCCGCTCATGGTGGTGCTGACGGGGAGCAGGCCTAGTCCGGGCATGCGGCTCACCTCGCCCTCTACGTGCTGGGGGTCGAGCACTTCCTCGCCCATGATCTGGTAGCCGCCGCAGATGCCCATCACGGTTTTCCCCTCGCGCCGTGCTCTGATGATGGCTTGGGCACAGCCGTTCCGGCGCAGTTCGTAGAGGTCGTCGATGGTGCTCTTGCTGCCCGGAACGAGTATGATATCGGCCTTTGTCAGCTCGTCGGTATTGTTGGTGTAGAAAAGGTGCACTCGCGGGTCGCGCTCCAGCACGTCGAAATCGGTGTAGTTGCTGATGTGGCGCAACAACACCACGGCCACATTTATCTTTCCGCGCATTGCCTTCACCGCCTTGGCGGCCAGCGCCACGCTGTCTTCCTCTTCGATGTGAATGTCGGTGAAGTAGGGCACCACGCCCAGCACTGGCACGCCACACAGCTCTTCGAGCATGCGGGCCCCGTCGGCAAACAAGCGGAGGTCGCCCCGGAACTTGTTGATGATGATGCCTTTGATGCGGGCCCGCTCTTCAGGCCGTTGTAGCATGATGCTGCCGTAGACGCTGGCAAACACGCCGCCCCGGTCGATGTCGCCCACCAGCAGCACGTCTGCTTTGGCATGCAGGGCCATAGGCATGTTCACCAGATCGGTGTCGCGCAGATTGATTTCTGAAATGCTTCCCGCTCCTTCCATCACAATGGGGTTGAAACGGCTGTTGAGACGGTCGTAGGCCGCATAGACTTCTTTTCTGAGTGCCTCGCGCCCCTCGCTCTTGCGGAAATAGTCGTAGGCACCCGTGTTGCCAATGGGACGCCCGTTGAGCACCACCTGGCTGGTATGGTTGGAGTTGGGCTTCAGCAGCAGCGGGTTCATGTCGGTATGGCAGGCTATGCCAGCTGCCTCTGCCTGTACGGCTTGTGCACGCCCCATTTCTAGTCCCTCGGGGGTGGCAAACGAGTTGAGGGCCATGTTCTGGGCCTTGAACGGGGCAGGGTGGTAGCCGTCTTGGAGGAAGATGCGGCAGAAAGCAGCGGCAAGCACACTCTTGCCTACATCGCTGCCGGTTCCGGCCAGCATGATGGGATGAAGCGTTTTCGGCATATTTTGAAGCGTTTTTGGCATGTTTTGAAGCGTTTTCG
>DGTB01000164.1 GCA_002394185.1 Bacteroidales bacterium UBA4347
GAACAATATGTAAACAATATAAAAACAATATAAGAACGGCCGTATTGGATACCTCTTGGATGGGGTTCGGGTGGGAGGCATGTAAATAAAAAAAATATATTTTTTTCATGTGTGTGTAGTATTTTTGCATTTTGTTACGTTATTATAATCGTGAGAACAAAGGATCCTTTCGAAGCCCTGCTGCACCGCTATCGCGGACTGCTCTTCACCCTCTGCCGCCGCTACAGCGCGCGAGGGTTGGAGGTGGAAGACCTTGTGCAGGAGGCGTCGGTGGCCCTGTGGCGAGCGAGAGAGAAGATATTCGCGCAGAGCCTTGCCGTGCAGGAGGCAGCGCTGGTGTGGAAAATCAGCCGCAACGCGGTGATCGACGCCCTCAGGTCCTACCACCAGCACGACGAACTGCCGGAGAGCTACGACACCGTGGCCGAGGACCGCACCCTGATGAACGAGCTGCACGAGCAAATAGAGCAACTGGAAGAACCCGACCGGACGATAGTGAAGATGCAGCTGGAGGGTTACAGTTACGAAGAGATAGGCAAAAGCCTGGAAATGAGCGAAAAGAATGTGAGTGTAAGATTGGTGAGAGTCAAGGAGAAACTGAGAGAGGGGTTTGTTTGAGTGAGGAGTGATGAGTGAGGAGTGAGGAGTGATGAGTTTTAAGTTTTACGAATCAAAAAAAATATCAAGATATGAAACAAGAACAATTTGACGAACTGTGGTCACGGGCCGAGGCCGAGCGCTACGCCACGAAGCTGGCGGCGGAGTATCCCGCCTGGCGCACACGCCAGCGCCGCAGAATGACTGTGGCCGCCCTGGTGCTGGTGGTTGCCGGCGCCGCCCTGCCGCTGACGCTCGGCGGAGCGCAGCCCATGCTGGAGCACGACGGCTACGCCCAGACCTACTGCAACAAGCCCGACATCGAGGAGCAATACTGGGTGGACCTGGCCGGCGAGATGCTGATGGACGAGATATCGGTTTAGTGTTTAGTTAGAGAATACAACAAGAATTATGAAAAGAATAGCAATAATCATCCTCGTGCTGCTGATGCCGTTGGCAGCCATGTCGCAGGGGCAGCTGTACAAGCAGTATGCCTCGCGGCCGGGCCTGACGGTGGCACAGGTGGACGGCTTCAAGCTGAACGACAGCGTGGGCGTCGACGTGGTGATGCTGCGTGCCGACAGCGACGAGGCCTGGCAGCAGCTCGCCAAGGAGTTCGACATCCGCGGCACGGAGACCGTCGTCAGCTGGCTGGGCGACCCGCAGAAGCCCGCACAGCGTGTGAAATGGACCGGCCGGCCGGTGATGCGCGTGGTGGCGTCGCACAAGAGACACACCATAGCCTTCTACCGTCTGGACAACGAGCGGCAGTACGACGCCCTGGTGGACTACCAGATGCAGGGCATGGCAAAGAAAGACATAAAGAAATAATGGCTCAGGGCCATTAAAGAAAAAACAAAAACAACTTTTCAATCTGGAACATTATGAATAAGATATTCAATATAAATAAAACGAGCATTGTTGCCGTGTTGGCAGTGATGATGCTGGGTCTGGCCTCGTGCGAGCGTACCACCGAGGAGTCGACGCGCCCCCAGGAGCGCGTCATCGTCTATGCCGTAGGCCACGAGGAAGGCCGCAAGAGCGTGAAGGACGATGCCGAATGGAACGCCCTGCTGGACAAGTTCTGCTCCTACGCCCAGGGTGGCTCGGAGGTGATATTCTACAACACCGCCACCTCCCAGGCCCCGACCAAGGGCTTGGGCATGCTGAAAGAGGCCACCTCCTTCAGCACCACCAGCCGCGACGAGATGAAGGCCTGGATGAAAGACATGGAGAAGGCCGGCAAGACGGTGAGCGTGAAATACGACAACACTACCGGCACCTGGAGCGGCACGGCCTACATCAACGCCCCCCATCACGAGGAGGTGAACGACAGCTACACCGGCACCCTGGCGCTGGTGGACATGCCGCCGGTGACGGAACCCGTGATTTCCCGCCAGGTGGCAGCCCTGGTGGTGAGCGAGGACTCGGTGCTGTTCATCGTCAGGGACGGATACCTCTGCACCTCGGTGGAAGTGTTCACCGACGGGCTGCACCCCGGCGACCAGACAACCCTCAGCGGCGAGCTGAAGGAGGTGCAGGACATCAACGGAAATGAATTCCTGGTGCTCGACATCAGCCTCCCGATAGAGGGCAGCGTGGCCGGCGAATGGCGCCTGGACTGCATAGCCGTGACCGAGATGGGGGGAAGCTCGGACTACATGCTGTCCACCACACTCTATATTCCCGAGGCCGAGGGTGAGAGCATCAGCATTGTGTTCCGCCAGGACGGCACGGCGACCTACACCGCCACCGGCGCCAACGCCACCAGCGAGGACGGTACCTGGAGCATCGACGACGACGGCATGTTATGCTGCAGCATCCTGCCCAGCGGCGGCAGCCAGTGGTACATCAACTGGCTCACCAACTCGACCATGATCATCTCGCGTCCCGGCAGCGGCGACGACGAGGGCTCCTACTACCAGCTGCAATTCGAGAAAATCTAAAAAAAAAGAAAAAAATTCACATCGGTTGTAGTTTTTCGGATTTTCATTACGTTCTTATAGGTGTAAAACAAAAACACAAAGACCTCCAAGTCGAAAAAACAAATCAATTAATTAATAAATTTTATAAACAATTAAAAAATTAAAAAATTATGAAGAAAAACATTTTTGCCCTCGCCGCCGCTGTTCTGATGCTTGGCATGACCGCCTGCCAGAAAGACGAAGTCATCACCGACAATGGTGGAACCGTCAGCAACGCCCGCGTCAAAACGACCTCCGACCTCATCGGTACCGATTGGACCTACACCATGGAAGACATCGTCGTGATGGATGATAACGGTGACACCGCCATCACCATCCCCAGCCTGGGCGACCTCTACTATCTGAACTTCGATGCCAACTTCGCCCACTTCACCTTCGGCGACATGGTCGAGGCATGGGGTCTCTCCGCCGATGGCACGGCCATGGAGCAGATCACCGGCGTGGACTATGAGTACAGCTACGACGGCACCACCCACACTGGCAACCTCATCGGCACTGTCGAGGACGAGAACGGCAACGAGGTGACCTCGCAACTCGAATTCACCTACAACGACAACACCGACGAAATCACCTTCGTCCTGCCCATGGCCTTCGAGGGCGACACCAACGTGGTCAACGTTCCCATGGTGTTCCACCGCAACGCCACTGCCGAATAAGAAATTCTTGGTTACTTTAATAGTCAGAAGCCGGGTCGAACTTTGACCCGGCTTTTGTTTTTTTTGTACCAACGGCGAATCACTCTGATTCTACGGATGCTACGCGGGACGACCGTGGGCAGAAATGCCGGCGAAACGCCGGCGATCAAAAAAAATATCAATCGGGTGTAGTTTTTTTGCTTTTTGATACGTTATTATAGGTGAAGATAAAAAAAACTAACGGAATCAAATCAACAACAAAAAGACAAATCAATATTATGAAGAAAAACATATTTGCCCTTGCCGCCGCCGTGCTGATGCTCGGCATGACCGCCTGCCAGAAAGAAGACGACACCAACATTGCAGGCAACCCTACGACTGAAAACACCCTGATGGTGAAGAGTGAGGCCGACCTTGTCGGTACGGAGTGGACCTATACCCTGTCATTCAGCGACATTATCGGTGTCGAGATGGGCGACTGCTCCGAGATTACCGGCCTGGACCTTCAGTTCGGCCTCAACTTCGACAACAGCTATGCCCACCTGGTGTTCCCGGAGAACGTCACCGGTCTGAACCTTGTCGAGGACGGCGATGAATACACCATGGAAGAAATCCAGGGCCTGGACTACAACTACAGCTACGACGCCGCCACCCAGACGGGAGCCCTGAGCGGTGCCAACCTGGTGGACATCGAAATTCCCTTCCGCTACGACGAGGCCTCCGACGCCATCATCGTTGAGTTCGCCGTGGCATTCGACGAAGACGAGACAAATGCCGTCCCCGTGCAGCTGGTGTTCCACCGCGCCGTGGTGACCGAATAAAAAATGTTTTTGGTTAATTAACAATTAAAACCCCGGGCCGTAAACGACCCGGGGTTTTAATTTTTTTTTTCATGGGGATGTAATTTTCACCCCCCTGTTTTACGTTATATAGGTGTGAAGAAAATGATAATTGAAAGCTGAAGGTTGACTGATGGCGACTAAAGAAGGGTTCAACGGGATAGTGCTGAGGCACAAGGGACTGCTGTTTGCGGTCTGCCGTCGCTATGCCCGTCGGGGACTGGACGAGGACGACCTGTTGCAGGAGGTGCTGGTGGTACTGTGGGAGCGACGGGAGAAGCTGATGTCCATCGCGAGCACACCGCAGCAGGCGTCGTGGATGTGGCGCGTGGCGAGGAGTACCTGTGTGGACCTGCTGCGAAAGGAGCCTCCCTCCTACCCCGTGCCGGAAAACTTCGACGCACCCGACGAGGACACCACCCTGCACCGCGACCTGCACGAACAAATAGCCCTCCTGCCGGAACCCGACCGCAGCATCGTCACCCTCCACCTCGAAGGGTATGAATACAAAGAGATTGGCAAGAAGTTGGGCATGACGAAGAACAACATAGGCATCCGCCTGATGCGGATAAAAGAACGGCTGAAAAAGGAAATGATAAAATAAAGAGAAAAACGATATGGACGAGAAACATTTTGAAGAACTATGGGAGCAGGAAGAGCGACAGGGGCTGCAGCGGCGCCTGCAGCAGGAGTACCCGCGCTGGCAGCGAGCACGGCGAGTGCGCCGCACGGCACTGGCCTCGGTGGCCGTGCTGCTGGTGGCTGGAATCACACTTTCCACTTTCCACTTTCCACTTTCCACTCGCAACTACGACAGCGTGGCCTGCAACCGCAGAGGCATCGCCGACAGCCACTGGGCCAATGAGGCGGGACGCATCCTAACCATCGAAACAATATGAAACGCTTGTTGCTCATAATGCTGTTGCCGTTAGCGGTGGCCTGCTCGCGCGAGGCGGATGAACTGCCGCTGTACCAGCGGTATGCCGACAGCAAGGACCTCACCGTGGCGCAAGTCAAGGGCTTCCAGATCGGCGACACGCTGAAGACCGACGTGGTGCTGCTCGTGGCCGACGACAGCGCGGCGTGGGCGGAGCTGAAGGCGGAGTTCGACATCCGCACATCGGAGGGCGTCACCAGCTGGATGGGCGACATCGACGAACCCGCCCGCCGCGTCAAACGCGCCGTCCGCCCCGCCTGGCGCGCCATGGCCGTCCATGCCGACCGCACCGTGGCCTTCTACCGCATCGACACCGAGGCGCAGCGCCAGGCCCTGATGGACTACCAGTTAGACAATCTCAATCAGAACCACAAAAAGCTCAATCAGATTTGAAAAGATTGTAAAAGAAAAGGCTGCCGCCGGATGGCTCTTTTAAAATCTTTTACAATCTGATTGAAAAAAAACACGATAATCTCAATCAGAATGAAAAGAATAGAAAAGAAATATAGAACCCGTATGAAACACACCGTCAAACTATTCGCCCTGCTGGCCGCCGTGCTCTGCTGCCTGACGGCCTGCGAGAAGAATCCTGAGAGCAGCGACAAGCAACGCGACATCACCTACACCGTCACGCCTGTAGGGACGCAGACGTCACATCGGCAGGATGCCGAGAATCCTGCCCCGGTCACCGTCCACCTCGAGACCGAAGCCGAGTGGCAGGCCCTGCTGGACCGCTTCTGCGACTGGGCCGGGGAGGGCAGCACGGTGACCTTCCATGGTACGCAGGCGCCCCTGCCTGCGAAAGGTGGGCCATCGCAGGCTGGGAGCCTGCGTACCACCAAGGACGCCACCACCTTCAGCACCACCGACCGCGAGGCCATGAAACGCTGGATGGCGCAGATGGAGGACGCGGGCATGACCGTCACCGTCAGCTACGACCCCAATACCGGCACCTGGAACGGCACGGCCTATGTCAACGCGCCGCAGCCTCGCCCCGAGAGCCAGGAAGGATGCCACACCGGTGTGCTGACCCAAGCCCCCATGCGCGCCATGAGCGCCGGCGAGGTGCTGCCAGGTATGGACTGGGCACTGCAGGTGGGCGATACCCTCTTCTACCTGGTGACCGACGGCCATTTCATCACCGCCAATGTCGAAACACTGACCATCGACAGCACGACCTACCGCCTTGGCGACAGCGTCACCCTCTGCGGCAACAGCGTATGGAACCAAGACTACTACGGCGAACATTTCTACTGCCTCGTGCTCGACTTCACGTGGCTCTACCCTTCGCCCTACGCCAACCTTGCTCCCGTCTACATCGGCCATGCCGACAACGGCACGTTCATCATGTCCATCGACACATTGAACCGCCTCATCTACAGCACCTCGACCCTCGAAGACCAAGGGTGGCAGGGCGCCATCGGCGGCGGTAAGTTCAGCTACACCCCGACCGGCGAGACCGACGCCCACGGCGGACGCATCATCGAAGTGAGCGGCGCATCCACCGAAGGCAACGGACTGCGATTCTCACTGCAATGGCACAGCGACGGCTCGCTGACCTTCCGCGACCCCAACTACTACCCCGCCGACAACACAGTCCACACCCTCGGCGAGGTGACGATGCGACGCACCAACGACTACGAAACCTGGGTCTACGACGGGTCGGGCTACAACGTGGTACTACACATCTTCTGCGGTGCCTGCGTGTCATACAACAGCGGCTACTCGTCCGAGCCATTCTACGTCGACTGCATCACGCCCTTCCGAACGGGAATGTTCAATTTGTCCGGATTCTACGACGGCATCATGACCCTCTCTTATGGCGACAACTACGACGCCCCCGACGACAACTACGAGACCACCTTCAACTTTGAGCCTCACGGCCCGTTCCGATTCACCCTCACCCCCACCAACTACACCGACTACTGCGACCCGAACTGGCTGTTTGAACGGAAATAATAAAAGAGTAAATATATGAAAACCAACTTGAAATTCGTCGCCCTGCTGGCCGCTGTGATTTGCTTTGCGGCCTGCGAGAAGAACAACGAAATGCGCCACGAGCGCGACATCGTCTATACCGTAGCGGAAGAGACCACCACCGTCCACCTCGAGACCGAGGCCGAGTGGCAGGAACTCCTCGACCGCTTCTGCGACTACGCGGAAGAAGGCAGCGAGGTCACCTTCTACAACGCCAACCAGATAGCCACCAAGAGTGCCACCAAGGACGCCACCACCTTCAGCACCACCGACCGCGAGGCCATGAAGCGCTGGATGGCCCAGATGGAGGACGAGGGCATGACCGTCACCGTCAGCTACGACCCCAATACCGGCACCTGGAACGGCACTGCCTACGCCACCGCGCCGCAGCCACCCATGCCGTCGGGCGAACTGATTACCTACGAGCATGACGGCATGAACGACTTCGGCTACATCTGGAGCTTCGACACCGTGAACCACCTCGTGCACATCACACTGCATTACACACTCCAAAATATCACACAACCAGACTATCCCGTAGGTGTGTATGAATACCGCCACGCCGACGAAGTGAACACACCCTTCGCCTATTGGCTCATCGACCAGTGGGGCGATACCGCGGGACTTTACAATCTTAATTCCATCGGCAACGATACCCTGCACTATAACACCAATCCCCTCGGCTATCCAGCCACACTGGTGCGCACCGACCGTTGGCACACCTACATCTGCAGCAACTGGGGACTCAATATCGTGATGCATGTGGGCGGGAACCTCATCGAGGTCTACCCCGAAGTTTATGTGGGACAGATGGGGGTCAACGGTCTGGAGCGTACCGATGTCATCTGGCCCTTCGGCTTCGGACGCTTCGAGATGTGGCGCACCGAGATGACGCAGCCCGCCATGGGTCCCACCTACTGGGGTCTGACGCTCGACTTCCGTCCCTTCGGCGGCACCGATACCCTCGGCGGATTCATCCTCCAAGGCATACCCTTCGTGAACAACCAGTTCACCATCTCCAAGGAGAACGGTAGCCAATTCGTCTTCCAGCGACTATAAGCCATGCTGTATTTCCACCGGCGACTGCCACCGGGACTGACAAAGTGTCAGCCGGTGGCAGTCGCTGGCAGTTTTATGGGGGTTGGCACGGATGTTGATATCATTGGGTGTCGCCGCGCTGGAGCACGGCACACAGAACAAACGAAGTAAAACAAAAAAAACATAACAGTTATGACAAACATCAAACCTTTAGCAGACCGAGTCCTCGTGCGTCCCGCCGAGGCTGAACAGAAGACCGCCAGCGGCATCATCATCCCCGACACCGCCAAGGAGAAACCGCAGCGCGGCGAAGTCCTCGCCGTGGGCAAGGGCACCAAAGACCATGAGATGACCGTCAAGGTGGGCGACCAAGTCCTCTACGGCAAGTACAGCGGCACCGAGATTGAGATCGACGGCGAGAAGCTGATGATCATGAAAGAGAGCGACATCTACGCTATCATCTAAAGATTTAAACTCAATCAGATTTTAAAAGATTGTAAAAGAAAAATGCCTCCGGATTGCCTCTTTTAAAATCTTTTACAATCTGAAGGAGAAAAGAAAAAACAATCTAAAGAATAGAAAGGAACAAAGAAATGGCAAAACAGATAGTTTTCAATAATGACGCTCGCGAGCAGCTTCGCAAAGGCGTCGACGAGTTGGCAAATGCAGTGAAGGTGACCCTCGGCCCCAAAGGCCGCAATGTGGTTATCGACAAGAA
>DGTB01000091.1 GCA_002394185.1 Bacteroidales bacterium UBA4347
GGGCGAGGATGACGCCGATGGCATTGTCGCCTTCCTGCAGCAGGTCGGTCACGTCGTAGGCGTTGAAGTAGACACGTCGGGTGTAGTCGCTCAAGGCAGGCTTCATCAGCTCGTCGGGGGCCACCTCCTGACCGTTGAAGAATGCTTGATACTGACCAAGGCCGCTGATATACAAACGGGCGCGCTCAATGTTGTTCTTCAGGTTGAATTCCTTGCGCAGATAGCGGGCAGCCACCACGGTATGGCCCTCGATTTTGTCGTCGGGGTAGTCGCGGCCAATCCAATGGGCGTGCCAATCACTGCGCTCCAATAGACTGATTTCGAAGTACTGCACTGGACTCTCAAGCTCTATGGTGCTACCGTTGCCGTAAGTCACAGTAGTATACACCCGCCACCAGCAGCGGTCGCGGCTCTTCAGCGGTTTACCCTCGTATGGAATATACAACATCTGCGACGTGTCAACAGTCTCCGAGTTCCACAGGTCGCCCTCGCCGCGGCGAGCTTTCTCCTCGCTGCTGGCCACAATGATGCGGTAATCCGTCTGCAGTACGTTGTCCACTCGAGCCTCATAGTTCCAGCTGAAACGCGGCGTGGCAGTAGCCAAAGGCATACTTCCGTCCTGCATCTCGACGGTGAGGTTGGTGATTTCGACTTTGCTGCCGCAAGCAGCAAGCATCAATGTGAACAGTATAGGAATCAGACGTTTCATTTTATTGTGGGGTGTTTAGTGACTAATGACGAGTGAATGGTGACCGGGCAAGAGCGTGCGCTCGTTCGCGGTGCCGGGGAATGCGGTGGCGGTGGTACCTTCGGGAACTGTAACTTCCAGTTTGTCGCCACTGATTTCCACCTGTATGTCGCCGTATTGTGTAGGCTTGGTGCACCGCACCCATTCAATTCCGTTGCAGGGCTGTGGGTCGACGAAGAAATGCTTGTAGCCACCGTCATACCCCCTCCCCCCTTCGGGGTGCTCCCCCTCGGCGAGGGGGAGAGCTGGGCGGATGCCGGCGAGGGCCTGGTAGAACCAGATGCCGATGCCGTTGTAGCAGTTGTGCACTCGGCTGCGGTCCTCCTTGCCGGGACGGCCGCAGTCCCACGACTCCCAGGTTGTGAATGCGTTATTGTGTGATTGCGTTATTGCGTTAGTGATTGCCGCGTCAGCACTTACGCATTGACGCATTAACGCACTAACGCATTCAGTATCCATCATATTCAGGTAGCCGGGGTAGTCGGGCTGGCGCAGGAGGGTGGCCATGAGGTCGGCCTGCCTTTCGCGGATGCACCATTCGGTGAAGACGGGGGTGCCCATGAGGCCGAAGGCCACGTGGTCGCGGTAGCGGCCGTGGATGTCTCTGATTAATTGCGCCTTCACGGCGGCGGCAGTGGCGCTGTCGGGCGGCACGCCCATCAGTAGGGCGTAGGCCATATCGAGCGGGGTGCCGTTGGCGTAATAATGGCGCGCCGGCATCTTGCCGGCAGTGGTGTCCACATGGTAGAAATGGCGGTGGATGGCGTCGACGATGAGCTTCCGCTTTTCGGCGAAGCGGTTCGCCTCGGAGGTAAGTCCCATCATGCGCGCCATCCGCTCCATGTCGCCGAGGCATTCGGCGATGAAGCAGCTGTTGGCATGCAGCACGCTCTCGCCGCCCTTGTCGACACCGTCGGGGACGGCCCAGTCGGCCAAAAACCAACTGTGCCGCTCCGTGTCGCCCCACGGTTGCAGGATATAGTCCTGCTCTCCCCCTCCTTGAGGGGGAGTACCCCGAAGGGGGGAGGGGGTATGACGTTCGATGTAGTCCATCCAGCGTTTCATATCTTTATAGTAGCAGAGGATGAGCGAGGGGTCGCCGTAGTTGAGGTAGGTGCTCCACGGGGCCTTGACGATGAAGCCCTGCCAGTAGGGGCCGCCACCGGTGCGGAAGGCTGGTGCCACGTAGGGCAGGTCGCCGGTGCTGTCCAGCGCGTCGTGCCAGGCCTGCATCCAGTTGGCATAGACGTCGCGCACATCCCAGAGGGTCTGCAGGGTGTTGGTTGACGAGTTGCCGTCGCCGCCGTAGCCCATGCGCTCTATATGCGGGCAGTCAACCATGTAGCCACTGAAAGTGAGGCAGCTGAGGGTATACTTCACCATATCGTGGATGGCATTGAGCCGCGGGTCGGAGCACTCGAAGGTGGCACCGCCCGCAGGGTCGACGGCGCTGATTTGCAGGGCGCGGGCTGAGACCACACTTGCACCTTTGACACGGACGTAGCGGAACGAGTGGGTGTGGAAGCGGTTGGTGAAGTGGATGTCGTCGTCGCCCGATCCGTCGCTGACGTAGATATCGGTCTCGGTATGTGGAGGCTTGGCATCGAGGTGGTCGAGGTACTCCATGGTTATCGAGTCGCCTTCGGGGATAGGGAGACAGTCGAGTTGGAACCAGCCTGTCACCACGCGGCCGAAGTCGAAGAGGAGCGTGCCGTCGGGCAGGGTGTCGACCGATTGAGGCTGCGGTCCGCCGACAATTCGGTTGCCTTTGAATTCCTGTGATGTTATCTCGGGCTGGCAGCCTGCGTCCCAGATGGTTGCAGGGCGCCAATGCTCGCGTACCCGTGCGTCGTAGCGTTCGCCGCCGAACTGCAGGGGTTGCCAGCTGCCGGTGTAGCTATAGGGCGACGGCGAGGTTTCCCAGGTGCTGTCGGTGCTGGCAAGGGTGTAGATAAGGCCACACTCGCCGTCGCTCACACTACGTTCCACTACGGCCCGGGCCACTGCCGGGGTGCCATAGATGCGCCCCCAGCCTTGTCCGAGCCAGAGCATCAGCTCGTTGTCGCCCTCGCGCACGAGGTCGGTGATGTCGTAGGTCACCTCCAGCGCCCGCCGGTCGAGCTGGCTGACGGCAGGCTGCAACTCCTTGTCGCCGACCATGATGTCGTTTACATACACCTCGTGGTAGCCGAGCGAGACGACGCGGAGGCTGAACGAGACGCTATGGCCGACGACAGGTGCAAGGTCGGCGCGCTCCACCTTGAACGTGGTGCGCAGCATGGGCGTCTCGGCCCAGCCGCTGGCGGTGCGGCAGCCGATGAAGTGCTGGGCAAGGAGCGGAGCCGGCAACAGCAGCAGGACAATTAGCAGTTTCAACCTTTTCATGGCGTTTGCGGTTCGTATCTTCGACCTATCATGTTCTTCCTTCGAAGAGGATGGTAAGAGGCGGGTAAGACCGTGGTAAGAAGATGGGAAGAAGATGATAGGGTAAAGGTGTTGGTTATCAGTTAATTATGTGGCAATTTGTTTGGTTCCTCAATTTGTTGTAAATCAGTCTGTTGACAAATCCGTTTTTTCCGGATTCCGGTTGTGTTTTTTCCGGTCGTAGTATTCGGCGGTGGCGGTGAAGAAG
>DGTB01000105.1 GCA_002394185.1 Bacteroidales bacterium UBA4347
TCTGGAACAAGTTCCTGTTCGACCTTGGACTGGCCAAGAAGGAAGAGCCGTTCCAGAAGCTGATCAACCAGGGCATGATCCAGGGCCGCAGCAACTTTGTCTATCGCAGCAAGGCGGACAATAACCTTTATATTTCCAAAGGTTTGATAAAGAACATGGACGACGTTACGCCGATACATGTGGACATCAACATTGTTGACAACGATGTGCTGGATGTGGAGCGTTTCCGCGAGTGGCGTCCGGAGTTCAAGGAGGCGCGGTTTGAGCTGGAGGATGGCAAGTATGTGTGCGGCTGGGAGGTGGAGAAGATGAGCAAGAGCATGTACAATGTACAGAATCCGGACGACCTGGTGGCGCGCTACGGTGCGGACACGCTGAGGCTGTACGAGATGTTCCTCGGCCCTGTGGAACAGGCCAAGCCGTGGGACACCAACGGCATCGAGGGTGTGCACAGGTTCCTGAAGAAGTTCTGGAAGTTGTATCAAGGAGGAGAGGAGAGCGGAGAGCGGTCGATGAAGGTGCTGCACCAGACGATAAAGAAGATTACGGACGATATAGAGCGGTTCTCGTTCAACACGGCGGTGTCGACGTTCATGATATGTGTGAACACGCTGACGGATCAGAAGTGCGGCAGCCGCGAGGTGCTGAAGCCGTTGGCGGTGCTGATGGCTCCGTTTGCGCCGCATGTGGCGGAGGAGCTGTGGCACCAGCTGGGCGAAGAGGGCACGGTGTGCGATGCGAAGTGGCCGGAGTACGACGAGAAGATGCTGGTGGAGGACACGGTGAAGTACCCGGTGCAGTTCAACGGCAAGATGCGATTCATGCTGGAGCTGCCGGCCGCGGCGACGCAGCAGGAGGCCTTGGAGGCCGTGAAGGCTGCGCCGGAGAGCGCCAAATGGATGACCGGCGAGCCGAAGAAGGTTATATTTGTACCTAAGAAGATTATCAATATAGTATGCTAAGTAGACATTTTTTGAGGAGCAAGGTGTTGCAGGCGGTGTATGCCGGGCGCTGCGACGAGAGGGATGCCATCACGGTGGCCAAGAGCTTCGAATACAATATAGCGAAGTTGAACGAGCTCGGAGTGCTGCAGGTGAGCCTGTTGCCGAGATTTGTGGAGGAGGGAATGAAGGTGCTTGAAGAGGGCAAGAAGAAGTTCCGCCCGACGGAGGAGGACCGCAATCCGAGCATGAGGCTCGGAGAGAACGAGTTCATCCGGAGGATGGAAGACAACTTTGAGCTGAAGAAGCACCGCGAGGCATGGAGCGGGTGCTGGGAGACGCACAGCGACCTGGTGAGAGAGGCTTTTGTGGACTTCAGGAAGATGGCAGAGTACAAGCGCTATGTTTCGTTGGACACAGTTGATTATGAGAAAGACAAAGAGTTTGCCATCCTGCTTTTCCGATACCTGATGAACCGCGAAGCCCTCATTGCCGTGGTGAGCGAGAGGAGTTTGCTGTGGGAAGACGACTTCGACCAGGTGGCGCAGTACAACTTTATGATGTTGAAGACGTTGACGGAGGAGAATTTCGACGAGGCGATGACGTGGCCGCTGATGTACGACAAGCGAGTGGAGAAGGACGAGGCGGACATGGATTTTGCCCGCCAGTTGCTGAGAGACACAATGGCCTGCCGCGAGGAGTCGGAGGAGTTGATAAAGAGTCACCTGCAGGGATGGGAGTTCGACCGGGTGTCGAAGATGGATATTCTGCTGATCAATATGGCGGTGGCCGAGTTTACGGGTTGCCCGTCGATACCGGAGAAGGTGACGGTTGATGAATACATCGAGCTGTCGAAGGAGTTCAGTTCGGAGCGCAGCAAGCTTTTCATCAACGGTATACTGGACAAATTGGTTATAGAGCTCCGCTCCAAGGGCCGCATCAAGAAGAGCGGCCGAGGACTGATGGAGAATTAATAGTTGTGAGTTATGAAAAAGATAGTTTATAGTGTTTTTTTGATGAGCGCGCTGGCGTTGGCCAGTTGCGGAGGGAACGCCAAGCATGAAGAGGTGGGCGTGGACCTCATCAACAACCCGAAGAGTGCCGAAGGATATGACAAGGATGCAAAGATGCCTGTGATAACCTTTGACCAGGACCTTCATGATTTTGGACGCCTTTC
The DNA here is from genome assembly GCA_002394185.1 of Bacteroidales bacterium UBA4347. Classification (GTDB taxonomy): domain Bacteria; phylum Bacteroidota; class Bacteroidia; order Bacteroidales; family P3; genus Colimorpha. The sequence goes on from DGTB01000105.1 coordinate 2,119, forward strand.
GGCAGGAGAGAATATCAGCTACAGCTTCCACTTCCGCAACACGGGTGCTGCCGACCTGATCATCAGCGGCTGCAGTGCTACCTGTGGGTGCACGGTGGCGAGTTTCCCGAAAGAACGTATAGCTCCCGGTGGAGAAGGCTATATCACGGTCTCCTTCAACAGCTCGGGCAAGAGCGGCCATCAGTATCAGGAGGTCACGGTTATCAGCAATGCCCAGCCTGCACGTAGCAAACTGAAGATCACGGCGCAGGTGGGGTATTGAAACTGATGAGTTAAGAATAACAAAAAAAGTAAAACAATATGAATTTGACACAGTTTATTCTCATGGAGGCCCAGCCCCAGGGTGGTGGTATGGGCGGTTCGATGATTTTTATCATCATTATTCTTGTTGTGATGTGGGTGCTCATGCTCCGTCCGCAACGTAAGAAAGAGAAAGAGGAGCGCAAGTTCCGCGAGGGTCTTCAGAAAGGAGACCGCGTGCTGTTCTCTGGCGGCATCTATGGCAAAGTGCACAATGTCGAAGCCACGACGGTGGACGTCGAGGTTGCCAACGGTGTAGTGATGACCGTTGAGAAGAGCATGGTGCAGCCTGCTCCCGCCGGCGGAGAGGAAAAGAAATAAAAAACAGGACATGCGTGGACGGCAGATTAGAACTTTTCTTGTTGTACTGGGGATTACCGCTCTGGTATGGCTTGCCGTCGCCATGTCTGAAAGCCACGAGTACACTCTGGCGGTGAGCGTGACGCCTACAGGCTTCGACGCCAAACGGTATGCCGTGAGTCGTGTCGATACGTCGCTCACCGTCCAGTTTCGCGCTACAGGATTCAATGCGCTCTTCCTCAGTCTTCGCGAGGAGCCTCCGGTTCTCCAAATCGACGTGAACGGCGAGGCTGTGCGTCGCTATACCCGCCGTCGAGGAAATGAGGAAGATTTGTATAGGACGGTGGCTGTGGTCGATATAGCGCCACAATTGTCGGAACAATTGTCTTCTTTTGGAGTGAGCTATGTCGGTAGCACCAAGGACTCGTTGCTGCTGGTACTCAACGAGAGAGCCAGCCGCACTTTTGTTCCAGACCTTGGGGCATTGAAAATCAACTTCTCCGATGGATATGGTCTCTATGGAGAGCCCCTGGTGACCCCGGCAGAGGTGACCCTGTATGGCCCACGCGATGTACTTGAGACGATTGAGCATATTGGAGTCAAACCGGTCGAACTGAGTGATGTCCGTCAGAGTGGTGTCTACCAGGTGCCCCTCGACGACTCATGGTCTACGTTGGGCGATGTCTATTCTACGGCTGACCATCTTACCATTACCATTCCGGTCAAACGATTCATCGAACGTCGTTTCACGGTGCCTGTGACGGTGGCGGATGTAGACTCTTCCCATGCGTTGCGACTCTACCCCGACCATGTGGAACTCAACGTATGGGTGTCGCAGGACGACCTGCCGACGGTCTCGGCCGAGAGCTTCTCGGTCACAGCCAACTATGCCGACATCCTTGCCGGCCAGCAGCACCTCAAGTTGAGGGTCAGCAGGTTCCCGTACAATGTCCGTATCCGCAGTGTCAGTCCGTCGCAGATAGATTATGTCATCATAAAATAGCCGCGAGTGAGAAAAGTAGGCATTACCGGAGGCATGGGGTGCGGCAAGAGCACCGTGGTGGCCGAGTTCGCAAAACTCGGCATTCCCGCCTTTGTGGCCGATAGTGCCGGAGCAGAACTCTATGATGACCCTGCCTTTCTTGACGATGTGCGCACCCTGTTGGGGAGCAGTGTCTTCCGGCCCGATGGCAGTGCCGACAAGCGACGCATCGCCTCGCTTGTTTTTGCGTCGCCTCATCTGCTTGCGGGACTCAATGCTATGGTTCATCCCAGGGTACTGAAGATGTTCGAACACTTCTGTGCCCTGCATGCTGACGCGCCCTATGTGCTGTTCGAGAGCGCCATTCTCTACGACTATGGTTTTGACCACTTGATGGACAGCGTCATCTGTGTATATTTGCAGATAGAGGACCGCCTTGAACGCCTTGCAGAGCGCGACGGCTCCAGTCGCGAGGAACTCCTTGCCCGCATTGCCAACCAGCTTCCTGCCGAGGAGATGATGCGCCGTGCGGACTATGTGATACTGAATTATGAAGGCAACCCTCGCCAGCGGCAGGTGGCCTACATCGATAATATTTTAAGACAATGAACAAGTACAAGCTCATAGCCACGATAGCCCTGCTGGCCGTAGTCTCCTCCGCCACCGCCCAGCAGATACGTCCTTTCAAGCGTGCCCCCCAGTTCAGCAACAAGAATTACCGTTTCTATGACCCTGAGGTCAACTGGGTCGACTCTGTCTTCCAGACGCTCAGCCTGCGCCAGCGCATTGCCCAATTAATGGTTGTGCGTGTGCCGTTGAACCTCGACAACAAGCAGGCTGCCGAGTTCTCGCGCACCATGAATGGGTTTGGTGTGGGAGGCGTGTGCTTCTTTGTCGGCACCGCGGTGCGCCAGGCCGAGCTGACACGCGATTTCCAGGCATCCGCCCGTGTGCCGCTGCTTGTCTGTCTCGACGCCGAGTGGGGACTCGGCATGCGCCTCACCGACATGTATTCTTTCCCCCGCAACGCCCGTTTCGGCCTTCTGCCCGAGGCGTCCGACAGCATTGTCTATCGCATGGGGGAGGAGATTGGCCGCCAGTGCCGCATGATGGGAGTGCACATCAACTTCGCTCCTGTGGTAGACATCAATTCCAATCCCAATAACCCTGTCATCGGCGTCCGCTCTTTCGGTACCGACCGCGAACGTGTGGCCCAGCTTGGCATCATGTACGCCCGGGGAATGCAGAGTCAGGGGGTTATGGCCGTTGCCAAACATTTTCCCGGACACGGCGACACCGACGTGGACAGCCACTTCGACCTTCCGGTCATCAAACACAACAAACGCCACCTCGACTCGGTCGAGCTCTATCCGTTCAAGCGCCTGATCGACGCCGACGTGCAGGGCATGATGATAGCTCATCTGCAGGTGAATGCCTTCGACTCCCTTCGTCCCTCCTCTCTCAGCAGGCCCATTGTCAGCGGATTGCTCAAGGAACAATTAGGTTTCGACGGACTTGTCATCACGGATGGACTTGACATGAAAGGCATTACCAATACCTATGGCCATGGGCAAGGCGAACTGCTGGCGCTCCGGGCCGGCAACGACATCCTGCTTCTGCCGCCCAATGTGCAGGAGGCGCTGGACCTTATCGAAAAGACCGCTGCCACCGACGATTCGCTGCGCTACATCATCGACCAGCACTGCCGCCGTGTGCTTCACGCCAAGTATAAACTGATAGTCAAGGACCCCATTGGCGAGATTGCCGTCCCCGGCACCGAGCGCTTCAATGCCTCCAAGTCCATTGTGGGCGACCTCAACCTGACCCTCGACAGATCCATCGATTCCATTGTGGCCCGTGCCATCGACGCCCACGCCACTCCCGGATGTCAGGTGGTGGTGTTGCACAATGGTCGCACGGTCGTCAACCGGGCTTACGGCCACCTCACATACGACCTGTCCTCCGACACCGTTACGCCGCAGACGGTCTACGACCTGGCCTCCGTCACCAAGGTCGCCGCCACCACGTTGGCCATTATGAAACTCTACGACATGGGGCGTCTCAAGGTCGACGACAAACTGAGCAAATATCTGCCCTACCTGAAGGGTACCGACAAGGCCAATATCACCATCAAGCAGGCTATGAGCCATTGTGCGCGGTTGAAACCTTTCGACGCATACTGGCAGCAGGCCACAGGCTACGACACCATCCTCTCCATGGTGGCCAATAGCCCTTTGAACGAGAAACCGGATATGGTCTACAGCGACCTTGGATTCATGCTTCTTTCCGATGTGGTGCGCCGCATCAGCGGCGAGCCCCTCGACCGGTTTGTCGCCGAGCGCTTCTATCGTCCGATGGGTCTTGGCAGCACCACCTTCAATCCTACACGTAGCGGCATCGACGTCGCCCGCATTGCTCCCACAGAGGACGATACCCTGCGCGGCGCCATCTGCGGCACTGTCCACGACCCCAACGCCTATGCCATGGGCGGCGTCAGCGGTCATGCCGGCCTCTTCTCCACAGCCGAGGAAGTGGCCCAGATCATGCAGATGCTCCTCGATGGAGGTGTCTATCGCGGCGTGCGCTACCTGCAACAGTCCACGGTCGACCTCTTCAATCAGCGCCACTTTGCCTCAGCGGGCAACCGTCGCGCCCTGGGCTTCGACAAGCAACTCTTCAACCCCTCGCCCAATGCGCAGACTTCCCAGTTCGCCTCCCAGAACTCTTTTGGACACACCGGATTCACCGGCACTATGGTTTGGGCCGACCCCGACTACAACCTCGTCTTCGTCTTCCTGTCCAACCGTGTGCACCCCTCGGCAGCCGTCAACCTCCTTGCCAAGATGAACACGCGCACCGATATTCAGACCGCTGTCTATAACATGCTTAAATAGAATAAAAAAACTATGGGAACCATTACGAAAATACTTCTCGCCGGCCTGGGCTGGAGCCTCGGTGGCCCTATTGGCGCCCTGCTGGGCTACTTTGTCGGTCGGCTCCTCTCCAAGGATGACGACGGCAGCAGCGCCTCCTTCTTCAACACCGATAGCACCACCCACCGCGGCCCCTACCACAACACTGGCACGCAGGCCGACGTCAACGTGGCCCTCATGGTCCTCATCGCCGCCGTCATGAAGGTCGACGGACAGGTGAAAAAGAGCGAGCTCGACTATGTCAAGCGTTTCCTCCTCCAGAACTATGGCGAGGAGCGCGGCAAACAGATGCTCAAGGTGCTGCAGCAGTTGGTGAAGCAGGAAATCCCCATCAATCAGGTCTGCGCACAGATCAAGGTCAACACCGACTACAACACGCGCTATCACATGGTCGACTTCCTCTTCGGCATCGGCGGCGCCGACGGTGCCTTCCAGCAGAGCGAACTCAACATGCTGCGCCTCATCAGCCAGTATCTGGGCATCTCGCAGAGCGACTACACCTCCATCCACGAACGCCATGCGGGCTACGGCGGCACAGGCTACTCCGACTACTCCGGCAACGCCGGTGGCTCCAACCGTTCAACCTACAACAAAGACCCCTACAAGGTGCTGGGCATCAACAGCAACGCCTCGGACGACGATGTGCGCAAAGCCTACCGCAAGATGGCCATGAAGTACCACCCCGACCGCGTGGCCGGCATGGGAGAGGAAATGCAGCGCAACGCCGCCGACCAGATGAAGGAAATCAACCAGGCCTACGACGAAATCAAACGCCGCCGACCCACCCTCAAATAGCTTTTTCCACCCTTCCAAATCCGTACCAAACCCCTACCTGATAGGGGTCAAATACGGCATATCTTATATTGTT
>DGTB01000176.1 GCA_002394185.1 Bacteroidales bacterium UBA4347
CGACCACTCTGCCATCTCTCCTAAAAAGTTTGAAAGTAGTGGTCTCTTTCAAACTTTGTACGCCCTCAGGGGCTCGAACCCTGCACCCATTGATTAAGAGTCAATTGCTCTACCAGCTGAGCTACCAAGACATTACTTTCTTTCGCTTGTGTTTCTGCAACGTGCATCGGCCTCAACTCTAAGTTTCGGCGTTTCTTTTTGGACATGGACTTTGCCGCTGCAGCAGCATTTCAAATTTCTCTCTTTTTCTGGAGCGGAAAACGAGACTCGAACTCGCGACCCCGACCTTGGCAAGGTCGTGCTCTACCAACTGAGCTATTTCCGCACTGCGGTCACGCTTGTGGTACTCCGGGTGGGACTTGAACCCACACGCCCTTGCGGGCAAGGGATTTTAAGTCCCTCGTGTCTACCATTCCACCACCAGAGCCTGTATCTCTGATTTAGGAGACCTGAGCGGAAAACGAGACTCGAACTCGCGACCCCGACCTTGGCAAGGTCGTGCTCTACCAACTGAGCTATTTCCGCATCGCGTTTTTCACAATTTCAAACCCCTCTTTTCGTCACCCTTTCGGTTCCGAAAACGGGTGCAAAAGTACGAACTTTTTTTAAACCGGCAAAATATTTTTTAATTTTTTGCCACAATTTTTTTTATCTCATTCAACTTCAACAGGGCCTCAAGCGGCGTAAGTGTATCTATATCAATACCTAATATTTTATCCTTTATCTCGAGCAAAGTGGGGTCATCAAGCTGTATAAAACTGAGCTGGCAGCCTGCCAAATCATCTTTTTTCGGCCCTGTTTTTGCTTTTTTGCCCCCTTTTCCCTCAGCATCCGACGGGCGGGCGTTCTTCTCCTCGAGCATCTGAAGCATGGCGCTCGCACGGTTCAACACCTGAGGCGGCATACCTGCCAGACGGGCCACATGGATACCGAAACTGTGCTCGCTTCCGCCAGGCACCAGCTTGCGCAAGAAAATGACACGGCCGTCTATCTCCTTCACACTGACGTGATAATTGTGTATACGCTCAAATTGTTGCTCCATGTCGATCAGCTCATGGTAGTGCGTGGCAAACATCACCTTCGGCCGTGCTTTCTTATTATTATGCAGGTACTCGGTGATGGCCCAGGCTATGGAGATGCCGTCGTAGGTCGACGTGCCACGGCCAATCTCGTCCAGCAGCACCAGCGAGCGGTCGCTGACATTGTTGAGAATGCTGGCCGTCTCGTTCATTTCCACCATGAAGGTACTCTCGCCGCTGGATATATTATCGCTCGCGCCCACGCGCGTGAATACCTTGTCTACAACGCCCACCGTAGCCCGCTTGGCCGGGCAGTAGCACCCCATCTGCGCCATCAGCACTATAAGTGCCGTCTGACGCAGCAGTGCCGACTTACCGCTCATATTCGGGCCGGTGATGATCATAATTTGGTTATTCTCCGTGTCGAGCGTCACATCATTGCTCACATACTGTTCTCCCGGAGGCATTTGGGTCTCGATGACGGGATGGCGGCCTTCGAGAATGAGCAACTTGTTGTCCTCCGTCAATTCCGGACGGCAATAGCCCCCCACCAGCGCCACCTCGGCAAAACTCTGCAGGCAGTCGATGTGGGCAATCAGCTGTGCATCATATTGTATCGGCTGTACAAAATCGGTCACCGCCGACATCAGCTGGGCAAACAGCTGCGCCTCCAGGGCCAGGATGCGCTCCTCGGCGCCCAGAATTTTGTCCTCATATTCCTTAAGTTCGGGCGTGATGTACCGCTCGGCATTGGTCAGTGTCTGTCGCCGCGTCCACGCCTCGGGAACCTTGTCTTTGTGAGTGTTATATACTTCAAAGTAGTATCCGAAGATATTGTTGAACCCAATCTTCAGCGACGGTATCCCCGTTGCCTCGCTCTCGCGCTGCTGCAGGGCGAGCAGGTAATCTTTGCCCGAACCCGCCATGGACCGCAACTCGTCCAGCTCGGCATTGACTCCCGAGGCTATCACCCCACCCTTCTCCACCTTCGCCGGCGGTTCCTCCTTCACCTCGCGGCCAATGCGTTCCGACAAAGACGAGCAGGGATTGAGCCGCTCGCCCAGGCTGGCCAACGCCCCTTGGCTGGACGCGCACAACGTTTTCACCTGTGCAACAGCATCCAGGGCACGCTTCAGCTGCAGCATCTCGCGCGGATTGATGCGCCCCACGGCGGCTTTGGTGACCAGGCGTTCCAGGTCGCCAATCTCTTTCACATGCACCTGCAGCCGCTGACGCAACTCGCCGTCGCGCAGCAGGCCGTCCACCACCCCGAGCCGTTCCTCGATGGCGGCAATATCCTTCAGCGGCATCAGCACCCATCGCTTCAGCAACCGGCTGCCCATGGGCGTAAGCGTCTGGTCCAGCACGTCGAGCAGTGTACGGGCATTGTCGTTGGGCGACGACACCAACTCCAGATTGCGCACCGTAAAACGGTCGAGCCACACATATCTGTCGCGCTCCACACGACTCAGATGGGTGATGTTCTGCGTGCGGTCGTGCTGCGTGTCCTGCAGGTAGTAGAGCACCGCACCGGCGGCAATGATGCCCATGTCCAGGTCCTCCACGCCGAATCCCTTCAGCGACGAGGTGCCGAACTGCTTCAGCAACAGCTCATGGGCAAAATCGGGCGCAAAGACCCAATCGTCGAACGTATTAGTGTAATATTTCTCCGAAAAGTGTTCCTGAAACCAACGCAGACGCTTCCTCTGCACCACCACCTCCGAAGGATGGAAGTTGGTGAGCAGCTTGTCGATGTACGTCAAATCGCCCTGAGCCACATAGAACTCACCCGTCGACACATCCAAAAAGCTGATTCCATGAACCTTGTCTGTGATATGCAATCCGCAAAGGAAATTATTCTCCTTCACTTCGAGCACCATGTCGTTGTAGGCCACGCCGGGGGTCACCAGCTCGGTGATGCCACGCTTGACGAGGCCTTTCACCGTCTTGGGGTCCTCCAGCTGCTCGCAGATGGCCACCCTCATGCCCGCCCTCACCAGGCGCGGCAGGTACTGCTCCACGGCGTGGTAGGGTATGCCCGCCAGGTCGGTATAAGTGCCAGCGCCCGCGGCCTTGCGCGTCAGCGTGATGCCCAGCACCTGCGAGGCCTTGCGGGCGTCTTCGCCAAAGGTCTCGTAGAAGTCGCCCACGCGGAACAGCAGCATCGCGTCGGGGAACTTCTTCTTCAGTTCGGCGTGTTGCCTCATCAACGGCGAGTCGGTATCTGTCTTCTTGGCCATCCTTTCTTTAGGTTTGTGATTGTCGTCTGGTGGTTAACGGTCTGTCGGCGGGGGCCTACAGGATGAACTTCACCCTGAAGCCTCGCGTGGTGGGTTCTTCCACAATTTCCTTGCACAGCGAGCGCAGCTCCTCTACCGCCCGGGCGTCGGCGCTCTGCAGCGGCGAGGTCTCCATGTGCTCCTTCATATAGTCGAGGGCCGCCACGTCGGTCAGCTCGCTGTAGGTCAGGCGCAGTGTGTAGGGATAGGCTCCCGGAAGCACCCGCGTGGTCATCAGGTCGGCTATGCGGGCGGCAACGTCGCTCTTGGCGCCGATGTGGTACTTGTTGCAGAAGGCGTCCATCTGCGTCCGCACACCCAGCACCTCGCCCACCATCGTGGGGTCGAGGGCCGACGTGGGCTCGTCGAAGAGGATGGCCTCGGGGTGCATGGCCAGACAGCGTGCTATGGCCACGCGCTGCGAAAGCATCATCTCGTATATCGACCCCGCCGTGCAGCCTACGCGCAGCCCCGACAGGTCGGCCTCCGAACTCACCTCCACGGCCTTCGGGCCGCCGCCGGAACAGCCGGCAAAGGCCAACGCCACGGCAACGCACGCCGCCGTCAACCTCATCCTCTTTCTCAACTCTCTCAAAGCCATCTTTTTAGTATTTATTTTCAGTTAATAATAGATTGCAAAAATACACAAAAAAAACGACACCCGCCGCAACAACTTTTCAACAGCCGCCCCAACCACCCCCGCCGCCTCCCGGCGCCCAACCGCCAGCCGGCCCCCGCCACTCTCCCTCCTCCTTGTCATTTTCACCTCTCCAAAGCCCTTTCTCCACCCTGCCATCTCCCACCATGGTAGGAGTTGGGTAGGAGTTGGTAAGGAGTTGGTAAGGACATGGTAAGGAGATTATCACTGTCATTCAGTGCAGTTTAGGGCCCAAAACAGGCATCCAGGAGGGTTTCGGACGGGCAGATTTGACATTTTCACCTTTTTCCGCCGCACCTCCAATCAGAAGCAATGCTCAAAATCAATGCTCAATCAGAACTGAAAGAAAAAAAAACTCAATCAGAATGAAAAGAACAAAGAGAATAAAATCTCTGATAGTTCTTTTCGTTCTGATTGAGGTTTCCGTTTGAGAAAGGGTCCTAATCCTCTATCAGGTGGTACACCATGGGGGAAATCGGGTGTGGAATATCCGAAAGGTCTTTGAATTGTTTTTATGTTATCTCCATGGTTGTCCCCCGATATTCTTCTGCACATCCGGGCATAACTCGAGGATGCACTATTCTTCCATCAGGTAATATATCTGTTGGCTGGGGCTGTACGCTGGCGGCAATTCGACGACAAGGGCCTTTTGAATAGTGTCCAGATACGCAAAATAATGGAGGAAGAGGTTGGCGATGTGTTTGTTGAACACACGCAGTATCTCCAAATAGCGGATCATTTTCTCGTTGTTGGCTTCGTACATTCCGTCTCTGTTTTTCACCCTTACACTATATTAGAGCCCCAAAAAAGTCAAAATATTACGGAGGATGTAAAAAAAAGTTTGTTTTTTTTCATTTCCGGGGGTGGAGGTAGTGTCCGACGGGGCCGAAGTCGAAGCCGTCGACGAGGATGCGGTTCTTGGTGATGCGTCCGAGGAAGCAGCAGTTGAGGCGTGCCTCGTCCATTTTGAGGAGGAAGTCGTCGTCCCGGCTCTCGGGCAGGGCCACGAGGTAGCGCCCCGCCTCCTCGCCGAAAAGGAAGGCATCCAAGCGCACCTCGCGCGGCGCCAGGATGTCGAAGCCCTGGGGCTGCAGGAACCGCAGCAGGGAACAGAAGAGGCCTCCTCGGGCCACAGGGGCCTGCGCATCGAGCATGGCGCCAGACTCGAGGGCGGCGAGAATCATCTCGATGTATTGGCAATCGTCGTCGTGCCCGCCGGCGGCCATGGGCTGTTCTACCAGGTGGAGGCAGCGACGGGCATACTCCGAGTCGGCGAATTCGCTGCTGACGTTGCCCACCATATAGAGCAGCATTCCGGTGGCGAGGCAACAGGGGGCATCGCCGAAACGGATGTCGCGGCACAGCTGGAGGGCTATGTCGAGACACTCCTTGACTTTGGGTTCGCGGATGGCGCGGTGGTCGGCGGAGCCGTCGTAGAGGTAGTCGTTGCGCTCCACCACATGGTGCTGGCCCCGCAGCCAGCCGTAGAGGCTCTGCTGCTTGCCGTTGCTCTCCCACATGGCCAGCAGGGTGGAGAGCTCGTCGATGGAGGGCGCGTGGCCAAGGATATCGAGCACCTCGTCGTAGGCCGGACGAGAGACACCCATGGCTTCTACCTGCTCGAAGTCGACAGCCTGCTCACTCATCGGCAGCGGTGAGTTTTTCGAAGAGGGCGGTACAGCCGGTGTTGATGTCGTCCCAGGCTATGTTGAACTTGCGCGTATACCAAGGGTCGGCGACATCGCGGCCGTGGTGTTTGGTGTCGCTTTCGGGGGTATGGTCGAGCAGCAGCGACAGCTTGCCTTCAGGGTCGCCGCCAAAGAGGAGCTGCATATTGTGCAGATTGGCTTCATCCATGCCGATAAGCATGTCATAGCGGTCGTAATCGTCAGGGGTCAGCTGGCGCGACGTCTTGCCCGGGCAGCCGATACCGTGTTCGGCCAGGGTGCGTTTGGCCAAAGGGTAGACGGGATTGCCGACCTCCTCGTCGCTCGTGGCTGCCGAGGCCACCTCAAAGTCATCCTCCAGCCCGGCGCGACGCACCAGGCGCTTGAAGATGAACTCCGCCATCGGGCTGCGGCAGATGTTTCCGTGACAGACAAAAAGGATTCTCTTGCTCATGGATGAATTCTGTTTATATGGTTCTTACGGCCTTGGCCTGCGGCCTTTACTGTATCTTGGTCATGCTGAAGGTGGCGGTGTAGGCGGAGCCGTCCTCGCGGTGGCGCAGGGCGGTCCAGTTCATCTGGCCATTTTCGATAGAGGCAATCTCCCACCACTCGCGGAGCTCCACGTCGTTCTCGCCGGTGTCTTTCCAGCGGGAACACAGCAGGACGCCGTCAACGAAGTACTCGTTGAACACGTTCTCATGCAGCTGCCACTGGCCATCGACCAGGTCGTAGTAGCCATAGGTGGCGTCCTCGCGGTACTCCCAGCGATGAAGCTCGCCGTCATCATGATCGGATCCCTCGCTGGTGACACGCCCCTCCCACACGCCGATAATGTCCTGGCGGTAATCGGCAGGAACTTTCTCGTATCGGGCATCCATCTCGCGGCTGGCAACGACCTCGTTGTCGCGATAGATGCGCTGTACGGAATGGGCCTTGAACTCGCTGGATGTGACGGTGTCGACATCGTACTCGAAGACTACGCGGAGGCGCTTGTTGGGTTCATAGGAAAGGGTAACCTTGTCGCCGTCGATACTGACACCACATGTGCGATAGGCATCCCACATCTCCGACTCCTCGGTGAAGTCGGCACGCGAGGTGCTGACAATGGCCGTGGTGTCGGAAGTGAACGTGACGACCCACTTCTCGTTGGTCGGCACGGGCTGACCATTGTGTTCGGCATCCATCCATTTGCCCTGCAACTGCTGGGCAAGGCTGCGGCCGTTGTCATTATTGTCTTCATCTTTGCCACAAGAGGCAAGAACGGTGGCCACAAGGGCGATAATCGTAAAAATCTTTTTCACTATTTACACAATAACTTATTAATTATCTATCACTTGCACAACAAGAATTATATTCCTTACCACTGCAAAGATACAACTTTTTGTGCAATAAAACAAAAAAGAAAGCGTCCTTTTGAGGGGACGCTTCCTTGTTCCAAGCATATCGCAAGGGGCAGTCGACTAATGTCTCTTCTCCTTGATACGGGCTTTCTTACCGGTAAGATTGCGCAGATAGAAGATACGGGCACGGCGCACAGCACCATGCTTGTTGACGTCGATCTGCTCGATGAACGGGCTGGCAAAGGGGAAGATACGCTCCACTCCGACGCCGTTGGCAATCTTACGGACAGTAAAGGTCTCAGTAGCTCCGCTTCCACTGCGCTGCAGGACAACGCCCTGGAAGTTCTGGATTCTCTCTTTGTTTCCTTC
>DGTB01000187.1 GCA_002394185.1 Bacteroidales bacterium UBA4347
ACCGCTCATCGAGGGGCTGCCCTTGGTGGCCCACAACGCCATGTTCGACGAGGGCTGCCTGCGGGCGGTGATGCAGGTGTACCGGATGGACTGGCCGGGGTATGTCTTCTACGACACCCTGCGGGCCTCGCGCCGCAAGCTCAAAGGCCTGCCCAACCACCAGCTGCACACCGTCAGCGAGGCCTGCGGCTACTGTCTGGAGAACCACCACCACGCCCTGGCCGATGCCGAGGCCTGCGCGGCGATAGCGCTGAAAATCTTGTAGGCAAATTTATTGGCTGTACTTGCTGCCTTTGAAGCCTTCGCGCACGGTGCCGTCGTTGAGGTTGGCATGCAGCACGATGGGCGGCGTGGGGCGCAGGTCGTAGTATTCCAGCTGTTCGACGGGCAAATGGAAGTAAACCATCTGGCGGTAGTCGTCGTAGAGGCGACGCAGGACCTCGTTGTGGTCGTAGATCCAGCGTTGCGTCTCGTCGTCGACGTCGAATGCCACCGTACCGCCGCAGCGTACGCTCACCTTGTCGGCCAGCACGATAAACTCCACGTTGGGGTTCGTCTGCAGCTGGCAGTAAACGGCCTTTTGGGCCGAGGTGGCGAAGTAGAGCGTCGTGCCCTCGACCTTCATGGCCTGGAAGGCACGCGTCTGGGGGCGGTCGCCGCTGACAGTGGCCAGCACGCCCTCGTTGTGTTGGCGCAGGAATTGGAATGCTTGGTCTATCATAGTTCGTTGAGTATTGTGGATATATCTTCGGTAAAAGCCATAAAACGCCCTTCGATGCCTTCGAGCGAGGCGTCGGGGTAGTCGCGGTTGAACCGCACGAGGGCCGTCTGCGGGAAATTGAGTGCCATGTGCTCGAAGGGCACACGGATGATGCCCGGCGTGTTGAAGCCCACCCCGAACTCCAGCAACAGCAGGCGCCCCTGGCTGTGCTGGCGCACGAAGTCGTGGTAGCGCTCGGCCTGGCGGTGCCAGCGGTCGTCCTCGACGAAGGTGTCGTCGCAACGCAGGTTGGGCACCAACGCCTCGCCGGTGCGCGGATGACGCGGCACAAGGCTGGAGGGTATGCGGCAGTCCTCGGTGGCGGCCATCGCGCGGAAGACCCAGTCCTTGCAATAGACGAGGTCCTTCTCCCTCCCGCTGGCGCTCTGCAGGTAGGCGTAGTCGCCCTGCGTGGCGAAGATGCGGTCGCGCGCAAAGCCGCTCTGTTCGAACTGGGCGTCGACGTTGGTGGTCAGCACAAAAGTGGTCTGCGGGGAGTGGCGCTCGGAGAGCTTTTCCAGCAACAGCCGGTAGAGTTCTGTGCCGCCTGTGCGGAACCGCGAGAACCAGATGTGGCGCGCCCAGTAGGCCCAGCGCTCCTCCTCGGTGTCGAAGGGGTAGAAGCCCGAGGTGTAGAGGTCGGTGAAGCCGTAGCGCTCAATCCAGGGCGCGAACTCGCGGCGGAAGTCCTCGCCGGCATAGTCCAGCCCCGCCGCGGTGCTCAGTCCGCTGCCGGCACCGATGATGATGGCGTCGGTCTCCGCAATCAGCTTGCGCAGGGCGTCAACGCGCTGCGAGAAGTTCCCGGTAGATGTCATAGTCGATGTCTTTGAAGACGTTGAAGACCACAGTGAGTGCGTTATTGTGTGAGTGCGTTAATGCGTAAGAGGTGGTGTATTCCTTAACCGTCGCGATGGCGATTTCGGCGGCGCGGCGGTTGGGGAAGTGGAACTCGCCTGTTGAGATGCAGCAGAAGGCGATGCTGCGGCAGCCGTTGGCCTCGGCAAGGCCGAGACAGTTGCGGTAGCAGTTGGCCAGCTGTTCTTCCTGCTTGCGGGTGGGCACGCCATCGGGAATGATGGGCCCCACGGTGTGAAGGACATGGCGGCACGGCAGGTTGTAGGCCTCGGTGATGAGGGCCTCGGAGGTGAAGGCATGCCGATAGGTGGTGCCGCCCATCGTGTATTCCGGATGCACCGGTGGGCACTCGGCGCCACTCATAGCCTCGGCGCATTCGGCACGCAGCTGCAGTCCGGCGGCGCTGTGGATGCAGTTGTCGATGCAGGCGTGCAGCGGATGCCAGCAGCCCATCATCCGGCTGTTGGCGGCGTTGACGATGGCGTCGACACGCAAGCGCGTGATGTCGCCCTGCCAAAGGAGAGGGGTGTTGGTAGACGCGGCGATGTCTTCCAAGCTCACCACCCCCTTGTCCTGCAGCTGGGCCTGCAACTCGGCGTCCTGCGCACGGAGGAACTCCTCGCTCAACGGCTGCGGTTCCCAAATGTTCATCAGCGCCCGCAGCAGGCGTTGCTTCTCAGGCAGTGTGGCCGGGATGTCGGCCTGTGTGCGGTTCTGCTCCAGCAGGTAGCGGATGCAAAAGTCGATGTTTTCAATCCTGTCCATCGTATCTTTCGCGGTCGGTCACGATGTCGTGCAGGTTGTTGTAGGCCCAGTCCATGAGCTGCTGCATGACGGGCATGAAGCTGCGGCCGCGGTCGGTGAGGGCGTACTCCACGCGCGGCGGCACCTCGGGATAGACCTTGCGGCTGACGAGGCCGTCGGCCTCCAACCCTCGCAGGGTGCTGGTGAGCACCTTCTGCGAGCAGTCGGGGTTCTTCTCCGCCAGGTCGCGGAAACGCATAGGAGTGTCCCTGCCGCTGAGGGTGTAGATTACGGCCAGCGCCCATTTGCTGCTGAGGCGCACCAGCACGTTGCGGATGGGACACTCCGGGAAGACGGGGTCTTGTATGAAATCTTTGCTCATCCTTTTTTTCTTTAAAATGACGGTGCAAAGATACGAAAAAATTACCACACCAGCGGTTCGGCGAGGATATTGCCGTCGGTCATGGGGCTGTCGGCCTCGGTGAAGTTGTTGGCACGGTACTGGATGCAGAGCATCGTCAGGTTCTCGCTTCCGGTGTTCTTCAGGGCGCGGCGACCGTCGGGACTGACGCGGACGATGGTGCCTTCGCTGACGGGGAACTGCTCGCCGTCCACCTGGTAGGTGCCTTCGCCACGCAGGATGATGTAGAGTTCCTCGTGGGTCTTGTGGGTGTGGAGGAAGCCGCTGTCCTGGCCGGGGACGAGGGTCTGGAACGACAGCTCGCTGCCCGTGGCGCCCACGGCCTGGCCCACGAAGACCTTGCCCTGGATGACGTTGGGTCCCATCGGCAACTCGTGCTCGATAATCTGGTTGATGTTTCCGACGCTGACGGCCTTGTAGTTGCGGCCACTCTTGATTGTTTCGATTGTTCTCATTGTTGTATGGTATTAATTGTTGTTTGTTTTTCGGCTGCAAAAGTACAACCATTTCTCCGTTCCGGCAAGAAGGCACCCCGACGGAAGTCAGTTACCGCAAGGTAATCTTTGCGCAAAAATGTCCATACCGTGCAGGCCGATTTATGAATTATTAACATTCGGAAGGCCGTTTTCTATGCCCACATTGTCCGTTCGGCAACTGCCACAGAGGCGTTTTTGAACCTTTTTTCACCCCCTCGCCCCCCCACCGGACTGCCACCCCATACACCCTGAATACGGCCGTTCTTATATTGTTTACATATTGTTCTCATATTGTTCTTATA
>DGTB01000025.1 GCA_002394185.1 Bacteroidales bacterium UBA4347
GAACAATATGTAAACAATATAAAAACAATATAAGAACGGCCGTATCGGGGGCGTTCCGGGTAGGGGTTTGCCCCCACTTCGGGGAAAGAAAAAAAAGAAACCTCCGCAAGGGGTTTCAGGCCTTGCGGGGGTTTGTGAGGGTGGTGCCGGCGTGACGCCGGCGCTCCATGGGGTTACTTCACTATGAGCTTGCGGATGGCGGTCTGCTGTTCGCCGACGATGCGGACGAAGTAGGCGCCCTGGGCATAGCCCGTGAGGTCGATGGTGAGGTTGCCGCTCTTCACGTTCCATTCACCATTGACACGGCCGTTCATGTCGACAATGGTCACGGTGGTCTGTCCCTCGAGGCCGCTGACGGTGACCGTCGAGCTGGCGGGGTTGGGGAAGAGGGCGATGGCGGAGTTGTCGACGGAGGCGATGCCGGTGGGGTCAGCCTCGGTGGTGAAGGTCAGCGTGCTGCTCCATTCGCTGAAGAGCTCGTCGGAGCAGAGGGCGCGGACCTTGACGTTGTACTGGGTCGAGGGCGTGAGGTTGCGGAAGGTGTAGGCGGGGTTGGTGCTCTCGACGCTGAGGCCGTCGCCGTAGTTCACCTCCCAGCGGTTCTGGCCGGCGGGGGCGGTCCAGGTGATGGCAGCCATGTTGTGGCTGAGGGAGATGACCTGGAGGTTGGAGACGGTGTCGCAGGTGGGGGCAACGGTGCTGGTGGTGCGGAGCTGACGCACAACGCTGGCCGTGGAGCTGTCGGTGGCCGAGCAGAGGGCGACGACGTACATGTCGTAGACCGTGTCGGTGGCCATGTTGGAGAGGGTGATGCTGTTGGTGGACACCGTCTGGCGGGTCCAGCTGGCGGCGCCGCTGAGGCGATAGTAGAAGTTGTAGTTGGCGGCGGAGCCGTTCCAGGTGGCGGTGGCGGTGGTCTCGTCGGTCATCTGGGCCTGCAGTCCGGTGGGACGCGGGCAGGAGGCGCCGTTGTTGCAACGGATGTAGAGCTCGTAGCCGGTGTGGCACATGGCGCCGCTGGTGAAGGTGATGGTCAGCGCACCGGTGGAGGAGGTGGCGAGGATGGTGTTGAGCAGGGTGTCGCGGCCGTTGACGGTGTTGTAGGTATAGAGGACAACGCCGGTGGTGCCTTCGCCGTCGTAGATGGTCAGCGTGGCGGGATCCATGCCGAAGCCGAATTTGCCGCCGAAGACCTCAAGCTGGCTGCCGGCATCGGCGGAACGGACGACGAGGGCAGAGTTGCTGTTGCCGAGGTAGCCGGCAATGGGGCCACCGTTGTCGTAGACCACGAAACCGCAACCCTCGACGGTATCGGCCACGGGGTTGTTGTTCATGATGACGGTGCCGGCACCGAATTCGGTCTTCACCCAGTTGCTCTGGCTGTAGCCGCAGTCGCTGCGCACGAAGAAGTTGTAGACTCCGCCGCCCTGGAGGATGCCGACGGGGATGGTGTAGAAGGTGTCGGTGACGGTGGTGAAGTTGGAGCTGGGCATGGTGTAGAGGGAGTCAATGCTGACGGTGGAGGTGTCGACATAGACCTGCCACTGCGAGGCGTCACCCATGGGGGTCCAGGAGAAGGTGGAGGCCTCGGGGTCAATCAGGTTGTGGCCCACCACGTTGTCCACGGGGAAGCAAGAGGGAAGCTCATGGATGAAGATATTGTCGATGAGAGCCCACTCGTTCCAGTCGCGGAACTGGCCGAAGACCACGCGCTCGGCGCCGGAAGGAATATTGTAGTTGATGAAGAAGATGGTCTTGCGGACATGGCTGGCACGCGAGTAGTTGGGGTCCTGAATGGTGTCGAGCCAGCCCAGCAGAGTGCCGTTGGCGTCGGCCACGCCGATGAGGATACCATCGTTTTCGGCAATAGTGCCCACCTTGGCGTCGAACTCAACCTTGTATTTGGTGATGTCGCCCACCAGCTGGGGAAGGACGGCATAGTTGGCGCCGCCGCCGTAGTTGGAGCGGAAGAAGCATCCACCATCATAATGGGTGACGCCGTTGGGGTTGGCGAAGGACCAGCAGGGAGGCATCACATCTTCGGCGTAGGCGTCGAAGTTTTCGCTGTAGGGCAGTCCGAGCGGAGCGCAGAGGGTCTGGGCCGAGGCAATGGTCCAGAGGGTATCGGTGTTGCAGATGAAGCCGACGCGGATCTCGTAGAGGGTGGCGGCGGAGAGGCCGGTGATGGAGAAGGAGGTGTCCGTGGTGGTCTGGGCAGCGCTCCAGTCGTCGTTGGCGCTATGGTACTCAATGGCGAAGGTGCCACTGGTGCCGTTGGCGCTCCAAGTCAGGCCGATATCGTTGGTATTGGGGGTGGCCACGATGTTGGCAGGATACATGCAGCCTTCGTCAAGATGGATGTTGATGTCGTCGATGTCGGCGGAGCTGTAGGTGTCGTTGCTGACGTAGCGGAAGGCGATGTGGAAGGTGGAGTCGTGGTAGGCCGTGAGGCTGGAGGTGTTGAACTCGCGCAGGGCGTAGTCGCTGGCGCCGGAGATGGTCAGCAGGGGGATGAAGGTGGTGTCGACAGCGGGGTTGGTCATGACGCCGGCCTCGAGGCTGACGGTGCCGCTATAGCCTTGCACAGCAGCGCCCCAGAAAGCGACGTAGATGCTGTCGCCAGCCAGAGGCACAGCCCCGGTGGCGATGATGCTGGTACCGTTGATACCTTCGAAATGGATGGCTTTAGTGCCGCTGTTGGCGTGGTCGTCGGTGACGGCAGGATAGGTATAATTGCTCCAATAGGAGGTGCCGTTGGCGCCGGTGTTGTTCCAGCAGGAGGGCATGTTGCCGAGGGTCTCGGCCTCAAAGTCGTTGGTGTAAGGAAGGACCATGGTGCCACAGGCGGTGCGCACGGTGATGGTGCGGGCTGCGGAGGTGTCGACGCCGGGGACACAGACTGCCTTCACGCTGAAGGTGTAGACGGTGTTGGGGTTGAGTCCGGAGTAGGACTCGGTGCCGTTGGAACCGGTAGTGTAGGCGTCGCCGTTGAAGGAGATAAGATATTCGGACACGTCGCTAAGCTCGTTCCAAACGAAGGTGATGTTGTTGGAGTCGATGACGGTGGCAGCCACGCCGGTGGGAGTAAGGCAGGAGGGGCAGGCGTTGGCGATGCTGTCGGTGTGGTTGACGCCGCCGTTGGCGGAGGAGTAGATCTCGGTGCTGGCGCCGTCGAAGATGGTGTAGCTAGCCTCGTTGTCAAAGTTGCCGGTCTGCCAGTTGAAGGTGACAGGGATGCCGGCGCAGACGTTGACCAAAGCGGTGTCGTAGATGGTGGTGCTGCTCACGTTCTGGCTGGGCATGCTGTAGGAAGCGACCTCGGTACCATTCTGGAAGAAGTGCAGGGTGGCGCCGTTCCAGCCGTCGCCATAGGAATCCTGTGCGGCAACGATGATGTTGCACGAGCCGTTGGCGCAGTCGGTGGTGAAGGTGAAGGGGCTATAGGCCGAGGTGTCGACGCTGCAGTCGGTGGCCACATAGGCGGTGTAGGTGGTGCGGGCAGTGAGATTCTGGAAAGTGTAGAACGTGTCGGTTACGTTGACGGTATCAGCGCCGAGAGCCACGAGCCAAGCATTGGCATCGCCACGGTTCCAAGAGAGGGTGACGGTGGTGGCGCCATAGCTGGCGGTGTCGAGGGCAATATGCATGGGGGCAATGCAAGCGGGGCAGGGAGTGGCAACAGTGGCCAGGACAGCGCCGGATTGGCGGTTTTCCATGCCGCTGATGGTGAAGACCGTATTGCCACCGCCATCGGTGACGGTGCCTTGCATTTCATCGGGATAGTTGCCACGGGTGAAACGGATTTCCACAGGAGAAGTGGAGCAGACCTCTATGGTTTCGGTGGCGGCGGCGCCAGAAGCAATGGTGCCGGAGCCCACTTCGACACCAGCCTGATAGACATTGATGGCGTTGCCGTTCCAGCCATCGCCGTAGGAGTCGACCATGTTGAGGGTGATGTTGCAGGTGGCATCGGCGCAAAGGGTGGCGAAAATGATGTCGCTGACAGCAGACATTCCGTCGTCGCCACCGCAGTTGGCGCGAACATGGACGGTGTGGCCAGTCATGGCGTCGAGGCCGGTGATGGTATAGGTGTTTACATTGACGGTTTCGTAGTCGTTGCTGTCGACGGCCACAAGCCACTCGGTCTCGGTGCCACCGGCGGTCCATCTGATGGTGGCGCCGTCGGTGGTGATGGAGTCAACAGTGAGGCCTGTCACCATGGGGCAGGAGATGGCGGTCTGGAAGCTGTTGAAGGGGCGCACATCGGAGGTGCTGCCGCCACAGTTGGAAGTCACCCAGGCATAGTAGGTGGTCTGGCCGTCGAGGCCGGTGATGGTGTAGGTGGTGTCGGTGACGTTGACAGAGATGTTGTCAGCGCTGGTGGCATCGTTCACGGTGCCGTAGGTGACAACGTAGCCGCTAACGCCAGGGACGGGGCTCCAGGCGAGGTGGGCGGTATGGGCCGTAATGCTGTCGGGAGCATAGGCGGTCTGGGGACGTGCGCAACCGGTGTACTCGGTGATGTTCACATCGTCGAATTTACCTATGTAGCCATTACCATAGGCAAGCCATGCAATACGATAGTTGGCGGTAGCGTCGAGGGTGGAGGTGTTGAATTCATACTCGTTCCAGGCGCCTGTTTCCGTCACGGTCACCAGCGGGATGAAGGTATTGGTGTCGCGGGGATTGGTGATGACACCGGCCTTGATCCAGCCGCTGTTGAGACGGGCCCAGAAGCTGACGTTGATGGCGTCGCCGATGGCTTCCATCTCGGGGCCGACCACAAGGTTGTAGTGCTCAGAGGAGTTGGCCTGCAGAAACATGGCATAGGTGCCGCCGGGGGTGTGCTGGGTGGGGTTGTCACTGCCGCCGGGCTGGTCGTTGACCGAGGGGTCGGTGCCGGCATGGATGGTGCTGTCCCAGCAGGGATACCAGGCGCCATTGAAGGCTGCATCCTCAAAGTCGACATAGATGGGCAGCTGCATGGCTCCGCAGGAGGTGCGGGCAGAGAGGTGGGCAATGGAGGAACTGTCGTTGACACTGCAGACGCTCTGTACACCGAAAGAATACAGGGTGTTGGTGCTGAGGTCAGTGAAGGTATAGAAGGTGTCGGAAACATTGCTGTTGACAATGGAGTCGCCAATGAGGACGACAAACTGAGAGGCACCGCTGCGGGAAGTCCACGAGAGGGTGACGGCAGAGGTGGTAGCGGAGTCGACGGTGAGGTTTGCCGGGGGGATACAGGTGGGGCAGGGAGTGGTGAGTGTAATCAGGGTGTCGCCGGTAACATTGTCGGTGGTAGAGCCACTGAACACCGTGGTGCCACCACCGTCGATGACGGTAACCGTGGGAAGATAGTTGAGGCTGGCCCGGGTATAAACCACATCCACGGGGTCGGTGGAGCAGACGGAAACCGTTTGGGTACTTCCAGTCACAGAGCCAATGTTGACACCATTCTGGTACAATGTCACAGTGGGAGTATAATAAGGGGAGGCATAAGAGGCACCAGTGCTGACGGTGAGGTCGCAGGTGCTGCCTCCACACAGGGTCGAGAAGCTGCCGTTGATGGCAGAAGAGGTCTCGTTGCCGGAGCAGTTGGCCACAACAAAGAAATTATAGAGGGTGTTGGCATCAAGACCAGAGATGGTGTAGCTGGTGGTGGGACTGGTTACGTAGGAGGTGTCGCCACCAGCTTTCCAATAGCCGATAGTATAGCTGGCACCCGTGTTGGCATTGTCGGTCCAGCTGAGGGTCATGCCGCTGCTGGTGTAGTCGCTGGCGGTGAGTGCCGTGGGACGTGCGCAGGAAGAGGGAGTGGTGTATTCGAAAGTGGTTTTGGGCAGGAAATCTTGCTGGTCGTCATAGCAATAGGAGGCGCCGGTGGCTGAGACGCCGGTAAAAGTAACATCCTGGTAGCTGGAGGAAACAGGGTGGTTGAACTCCACGAGGAGGTTGTCACCCGTGTAGGTGAACTCGCCATCGAAAGTGACGGTGAGCATCGTGGTGGTGCTGTTGAAGGTCAAAGCACCATTGTAGACCTCGGTCAGGGGCACCGTGGTGTTGATGCCCGAAAGGGTTGTCTCGGTGGTAGTGCCGAGGGAGACAATCCAGTTGCCGAGCCCGCTGACGCCTTGGCCATAGCCAAGTTCGTCAACGTAGAATGTCATGCTGGTGATCTGCATGTTGACCATGTCGGTCAGCATGCTGGCCGGAAAGATCATTTGGTTTCGCTGAGTCTCATCGGCGTAATAGCCGTAGAACGGTACGTAATTATTCGTTTCCGTTCCGTTGCAGACGGTCAGCGTACTCTGTGCCTTGGCCTGCCATGGAATGAACAGCAGTGCTGCAAGAGCCACTAAATTAATAAGTTTCTTCATGTTGTTTTTTTATTTGTTATTAAAATTAGTTTCCTATTTATTGTGCGTATTCAATCGGCAAAAGTACAACTTTTTTTCAAAGTGACCAAAATTGAATGTTTTTTTAACTATTCAACTCCTTACCAACTCCTACCACGGAGGGAGTTGACAGGGTGATGGTAGGCTTGTAAGTAGGTGATAGATAGGCCTATCTGCGAACTTGGCAGCAGAACGGCTTTTAACAGAATTTAAGATATGGAATCTGGGCTATTGGGCGTTGCCGGAGATGCTTTCGGCGAAGCGGCGGTTGGCCAGGGCGAGGGCGTCGTCGGCGTTGATGCCGTGGCGGCGGCCCCAATCAACGAGGGCGAAGAGGCGGTCGCCCAGCTCGCGCTCGTCCATGTTGTCGGGCAGGGGGTCGGCGGGGCGGATGCCGAGGTCGCCGTCGGGGCTGCCGGTGGTTTTGCCAGCCACTTTCTCCTGCATGCGCACGGCCTTGACCATCGAGGGCAGCGAGTCGGGCACTCCGTCGAGCACATGGCGGTGGTCGCTCTCGCGGGTCTTGAGTTGCTCCCAGCTCTCGCCGTGGTAGTTCTCCTTGTCGTAGATGAAGGGATGGCGCGAGACGAGCTTTTCGCAGATGGTGTTGTAGACGTCGGCGGTGGAGAAAAGACCCTCCTCTTCGGCTATCTTGCAGTAGAAGAGAATGTGCATGGCCACGTCGCCGAGTTCCTTTTTCATGTCGTTGGGCGACTGCGCAACGATGGCTTCGCTCAGTTCGTGCACCTCCTCGATGGTGAGGTAGCGGAGGCTTTTCATGGTCTGTTTGCGGTCCCATGGGCACTCCCGGCGCAGGGTGTCCAGTATGTCGGAGAGGCGCTTAAATGCGTCTAACGTCTTCGATTCCATCGATGGATTTGAGTTTTGCGATGAGGCCGTTGAGGCCTTCCACGTTGTTGACATAGAGCATGATGATGCCGCGGGCCACGCCCTCGGAGGCTTCGAGGGTGATGGCGCGCATGTTGAGGTCCAGTTCCTCGGAGATGTGGCCCGTGATTTCCTGCAGGAGGCCCTTGCGGTCGATGGCGGTGAGGGAGATGCCGGTGAGGAGCGAGAGCTGCTCGCCGGGACGCCATTTGGCGCGGACGATGTGGTTCTCGTGGTTGGCCATCTCCTTCATGGCTTCGCGGCAGTTGGTGCGGTGCACCATGATGCGGTCGCCCTGCACGATGCCCACCACCTGGTCGCCCTGCACGGGCTTGCAGCAGGGGGCTGTCTCGGTGGGCAGGTGCTCGTATTCCTTGTCGAGCAGGAAGGGGGTGGACTCCTCCTTGTAGTGGTCGAGGAAGATGAGGTTGGGTTTGGGACGCGCCTTGCCGAAGCATTCGGCCACCTGATGTTCGGTGACGGTGCCCACGGCGAGGTCGTAGAGCACGTCGATGTCCGAGGCGTTGCCGAGGAAACGTTTCAGCTGGCCCCAGTTCTGGGGGTTGTCCTTGAGGTGCAGCTTGTCCATGTAGCCCTTGAGGCGACGGCGGCCTTCGGCGGCATACTCCTTCTTGTGCGAGCGGAGGAAGTCCTTGATGGCCTCTTTGGCATGGGGGGTCTGGCATTGGGCGAGCCATTCCTCGGAGGGGAGGGTGTTGGCGGTGGTGAGCACCTGCACCTGGTCGCCGGTGTGGAGGCGTTCGTTGCGGCTCACCACGCGGGCGTTGACTTTGGCGCCGATGCAGTGGGTGCCGAGGTCGGTGTGGATAGCGTAGGCAAAGTCGAGCACCGTGCTGCGGCTGGGCAGCGTAACGGTCTTGCCCTTGGGCGTGAAGAGGTATATCTCCTTGGTGTAGAGGGCTTCCTTGAATTCCTCCACCAGGTCGAGGGCGCTCTTGTCGGTCTGTTCCAGCGAGGTGCGTATCTGCTGCAGCCACTCCTCGACGGGGTTGTTCTCGATGTTCTCCTCAGGGTGGGCCTCCTTGTAGAGGAAGTGGGCAGCCATGCCTTTCTCGGCTATGGTGTCCATGCGCTCGGTGCGTATCTGTATCTCCACCCAGGTGCCTATGGGCGTCATGACGGTGGTCTGGAGGCTCTCGTAGCCGTTGTTCTTGGGATGGGTGATCCAGTCGCGGAAGCGCGTGGGGTTGGGGTCGAACTGCTGCGAGATGAGGGCGTAGACCTTGAAGCACTCCTCCTTCTCCTTGTCGCGCGGCACACCGTGCAAGATGATGCGCATGGCGTAGAGGTCGTAGATTTCCTCGAAGGAGACATGCTTGTTCTCGATTTTCTTCCAGCAGGAGTAGACCGACTTGACGCGCGACTTGAGGGTGTACTGGTAACCGTGGCTGTCGAGGATTTGGCGCACGGGGGCGGTGAGGCATTTCTTCAGCTTCTCCTCGGTGCCCGCCGTGGCGGCAATCTTGGCGGCAATCTCGTTGTATTTGTCGGGGTTGGTGTATTTCATCACCAGCTCCTCCAGCTCGGTCTTGATGGTGTAGAGGCCCAGGCGGTGGGCCAGGGGGATGTAGAGGTAGGAGGTCTCGGAGGCGATGATGAGCTTCTTGGTGTCCTTCATCGACCCCAGGGTGCGCATGTTGTGCAGGCGGTCGCAGAGCTTGAGGAAGATGACGTAGGCGTCGTTGCACATCGAGAGCAGTATCTTGCGGTAGTTCTCGGCCTGCTTGCTCTCCGACTGCTGGAGTATCATGACGTCCTCTATCTTGGTCACTCCGTCGACGATGCGTGCCACGCGGTCGCCGAAGACGACGCGGATTTCGTCGAGGGTAATCTCGGTGTCCTCCACCACATCATGCAGCAGGGCGCAGATGACGGCCGTGGGGCCGAGGCCCACCTCCTTGGCGGCGATGAGGGCCACCGCCAGGGGGTGGAAGATGTAGGGCTCGCCGCTCTTGCGACGGGTGCCGGCATGGGCTTTCTTGGCCATCTGGAAGGCCCGGAAGATGTTGGCCTCCTCGTCCGTGGTGAGGGGCTTCAACGCGCGGCAGGCTTCGATAAGTTCGTCGTATTTGGCCTGTATGTCGCGCTCTTCGCGTTCTTCGTCGATGACGTACATGTATGTCTTATCTGTTAGAGTTCGGCGTCTTGTTTGTCCTTCAGGGCCTGGCGGATCTTCTGCTCCAGCTCGTCGCACAGCTCGGGGTTGTCGCGCAGGAGCTGCTTGAGGGCCTCGCGACCCTGGGCCAGCTTGGCGTCGCCGTAGCTGAACCACGAACCGCTCTTGTGGATGATGTCCAGGTCGACACCGAGGTCGATAATCTCGCCCAGCTTGCTGATGCCCTCGCCGAACATCAGGTCGAACTCGCACTGGCGGAAGGGGGGAGCCACCTTGTTCTTCACTACGCGCACCTTCACGCGGTTGCCGATGTTCTGGTCGCCATCCTTGATGGCCTGTGTGCGGCGGATGTCGATGCGCACCGAGGCGTAGAACTTCAGGGCGTTGCCGCCGGTGGTGGTCTCGGGGTTGCCGAA
>DGTB01000131.1:0-909 GCA_002394185.1 Bacteroidales bacterium UBA4347
CGGCAAAACACAATTGAAGAAGTCGGTCTGGGATAAGTTCGCCCCTCACTACCCAATAGAGATTGCCTACGAGAAAGGCAACCCCTCCAACAGCAGCTGGGCAGGCTATCACAAGGATTGAAACAAGTAAATATGCACATAGCAGTCTTCTGCGGCTCGTCGCTGCCGAAGGAACAGAAACAATAAACACGGACAGACAATGAAGAAGATATTGTTAGTATGCGCGGCGATGGTGTTCCTTGCCGCCATGACTGGTTGCAAGAGCGAGCCCCCCACCGATGGGGTAATGGTCATTTATCCGAAATGCGAGCAAAGGACAGACACAATAGCCATCGACTCGACATATCTCCTATGGTGTGCGAGTGTATCGCTCAAAGGGCATACGCAAGACTCTCTTTTTCTATCGTTTGGGGAAGGCCGTTTCTGGAAGGTTGGGTTAATCGGTGATATTGATACAATCTATCAAAACGACTGGTATGATGAATTGCCTATCACATATCATACCAAAACAACAAACGATGGGGACAGTGTGATTGTTAAATACAGTTTTGGAGTATTATAGAATATGAACATCTCAGTCTTCTGCGGGGCGTCGCTCGCGCACAGCGAACAAATCACAGAGGTCGCGCGGCAGCTCGGCCGCGCCATCGCCCGCGGCGGCCACACGCTGCTCTACGGCGGCAGCAATCTGGGGCTGATGGGCGCCACCAGCGGCGCGGCCCTGCAGGAAGGCGGCCGCGTGGTGGGCGTCATCCCCACCTTCTTCAGCGACGACATCATCCACTCGCAGCCCGTCAGCGAGCTCGTCCGCGTCCGCACCCTCGCCGAGCGCAAAGAATACCTCATCGCCCACAGCGACGCCTTCGTGGCCCTCCCCGGCGGCATCGGCACCCTCGACGAGGTGCTCGA
>DGTB01000131.1:1053-5866 GCA_002394185.1 Bacteroidales bacterium UBA4347
TGATACTATTGAACCTCGGCGGCTACTACAACCCCTTCCTCGCCCAGCTCGACGCCATGCGCGCCGAAGGCCTCCTCCGCAGCGCCGCGGGACTGCTCTCTGCAGATTCGGTGGAAGACATATTCGTTAAGCTCAATCAGATTTTAAAAGATTAGAAAAGAAAGTGGGACAGGAATATTCTTTTAAAATCTTTTACAATCTGATTGAGAAATAAAATCTGCGGAAACATGACCCATCTGCTGAGCAAGAGCAAATACATCCGTGGCCTGCAGTGCGAGCGGGCACTGTGGCTCGACGTCCATGAGCCACGCCTGGCGCGCTACACCGCCGAGCAGATGCGCCGCTTCGACCGCGGCCGCGACTTCGAGTACGCCTTCAAGGCCCAGTTCCCCGACGGCATCGACCTCAGCGCCGAGCTGGGGCGCAGCGTCGACCTCTACTCCGCGCGCACCGCGCAGCTGCTGGACGGCATAGACCAATCGCCTCTCACCTCTCACCTCTCACCTCTCACCTTGTTCGAGGCCGGCTTCCAGTACGACGACGTGCTGGTGCTCGCCGATGTCGTATGCCAGCGCGAGGACGGCAGCCTCGACATCTACGAGGTGAAGTCCGGCACCACGCTGAGCGACACCTACCGCCGCGACGCCGCCCTGCAGCACTACGTCATCTCGCACTGCCGCCGCATCCACAGCTTCAGCATCGTCTATAATGGGGTGGATGGGGAGAATGGGGTTAATGGGCAGGGTGGGCGTTTTATGATTATCGACCTCACCGTCGAGTTCGCCGCTGAGGGCGACCGCATCGCCGCCAACATCGCCGAGATGAAGACCATCGTCCGCGCCACCGCCGAGCCCGACACCCCCACGGGCCAGCACTGCCTCACCCCCTACGCCTGCCCTTACCAGCACCACTGCCAGCAAGGCGTGCGCCAGCTGTCGCTCTTCGGATAATCAGAAACCATTCGGTAATTCCATCCAGCGGTACCATACGCCCTGCTGTTTGGTATAGATCCATGTGGGTGGGTCTCGGCGTGCATCGGAGGGAATCTCTCTATATTTGAACAGGTCGCCAACGCCAAGGCCTTCCCGACGCTCAAAATAATCCTTCAATTCGTCCACCGGATATACTAGGAAGAATATACGGCCGCGGTACCTCACATAACCCTCGGCACCGCTAAATGCATCGGAATGGTATGTCGTGGTAACCGACATACAGACAGTGGCGCTGTCGAACGAGAACAACGGCGACGGTATGTCCAAAGGCCACGGCAGCGTGGGATCCACGCTCTTGAGTGTGTGAAGGTATTCTACGTAGCCGATACTCTGGGCGAAAAAGATACGCAGATCACAATACTCGCCACGCTTTATGCGCCGCGGTTTCACTTTGTGGTCATAGGTGTTGCACTTGCCATCGATGACACGGTCGAGCAGCCGTTTCAATTCGCGGCTTACAATATTGTATTCCGGCAGCGGAGCCAACATGGCTCCATCTTTGCTTCCATAATTTTCATGTACAATCGTTATAGTATCAAGCCAAATATTATCAAGCCGGTTGAGTTTAATCTCCACAAAAGTGAAGCCATCAGGTAACACACGTACCCCCTCGCGGCGGTAACGAATGTAGCCTGGATTATCGATTGCGATGTCGTATCTCCCTGCGGTATCCAACGGTTTGACGACAAAGACACCATCCCAATCGGTAGTCCCGCCATGTACCTGTTTGCCATCCTTGAAAACTATGACGTTGACGAAGGATAACGGCTCACCGGTTTTGGCATCGGTGACGATACCCTTAATACAACCCTGAGCCTGCCCGCCGACAGCGGCGAGCAGGCTCAGTAGGAGTATAAGTATTCGTTTCATAGCCATCAGTTCGCCGGGAAGGCGATCTCGCGCTCGATGACCTGGTAGGGCACGTTGTTGCGGTAGATGGTCTGGCGCACCCAGTTGTCGTCCTCGTCGTATTCGTAGACGTAGCTGTGCTTCCAGTTGAGGTGCTCGTCGTAGTTGAACGAGCTGACCTCGATGAGGTTGTCATGGTCGTCGTAGTAGTAGGTGGTCAGGGCCGAGAGGAACTCGTCGGCGTCGTAGAAGCGCCACTCGATGCGGTTGCCGCGGGCGTCGTATTTGTACAGGTAGTGCTGCATCAGGTCGCCGTCGCGGTTGTAGAACTCCATCTCGGTGCAGTTGCCCTTCTGGTCGTATTTGTATTTGCGCAGCTCGGTCATCTCGCCGTCCTGGTCGAAGCTCTGCTCCTCGACCATCAGGCCGTTGACGTACTTCGAGCTCTCCTTCTTGGTCATCTGGTTGCCAAGATACACCGTGCGCTCGATGCGGTTGCCGTCCTTGTCGTTGAGGTAGGCCGTGCGGCCGGTGAGCATCTTCTCGCGGTTGTACTCGTTCCAGCCCAGGCTGTAGCCGTTGACGTCGAAGAAATAGCTGTACCACGTATAGTCGTTGGCGCGGGTGCGGAACTTGTCGGCAAAGTTGCCACGCTTGTCGAAGGTGATGCTGTCGATGCAGATGAGCTGCCGACCGCCGTCGCGACCCCCGTGGAGGTTGTATGTGTACTCAATCACGTAGAGCGCATTGCCGTGGATTCCCATCTCGGTGCGCGAGTTCTTGCGGGGCTTGTGGCCTGCTGCAAAGGCCGTTCCTGCAACGAGGAGGGCCATCATGAGTGCGATATTTTTCTTCATTTTTATCATTGTTTTCAAAATGCAAAGATACAACTTTTTCTAAAAATACAACGGACTTTTTTCTTTTTTATTGTTTCGGTACAAACGAACGGGGCTTTTTTGAATCCGCTACGTAGCGTGGTTTATCGGTGGTGAGCCGTATATTTTCTGTCTGCTTCATCATTGTGTCTCGGTTCCATGTGGCGGGTTTATCGTTGTCATGGTACATCCAAGGAAATCCTGCGGCAATCCATGCCTTGCGCCACTCTTCATAGCTCCATCCTCCGTCTTCATCATCGTATCCAAATTCAAATCCACAGCAGGGACATATTTCGAAACTGGTGCATCCGTAACTGTCGTGAGGCTCCTCCGTTAACCCGTCGAATCCACACACGGGGCAGATATGTTTATCGCTGTGCATTCTTTCTTCTTCGCTCAGGCTCATAATCTTATTCTTTCATCATGACATTCTTTATTGCTTTGAGCGCTGTTTTTTGACAAAGAACAGCACGCCGAGGGCCGCGGTGAAGGCGGCGGCAAGGCTGTAGCCAAGGGTGCGCGGGAGCACCTCGCCGAGGCCCACGCCCGGAGCCACCATGAGGAAGCTGGCGGTCACCATGGTCATGAACAGCGCGGGGACAAGCGTCAGCCAGTACCAGCCCTTGCCGGGGTGCAGCTTGCTGAGGAACACCGTGACGGCCCAGAGGGTCACCATGGCCAGCACCTGGTTGGCCCACGAGAAGTAGCGCCAGATAATCTGGAACCCGTCGTTGTCGGCGATGGAGAAGACGAGCAGGCCCGCCGTGATGGCGAAGATGGGCACGGCCACCAGCAGGCGCTTGCCGATGGGTTTCTGGTCGATGTGCATGAAGTCGGCCACGATGAGGCGCGCCGACCGCAGGGCGGTGTCGCCGCTGGTGACGGCGGCGGAGACCACGCCGAGCAGCGTCACGAAGGCGATGGCCGTCGGGAACCACGTGTCGGCGATGAGCTTCACCATGCCGGCATCCTTCTCGCCGTGGTAGAGCGAAGCGTCGCCGCCATAGAAGAAGTAGGCGGCAGCGGCAGCCCAGATCAGGGCCACGACGCCCTCGGCAATCATGGCGCCGTAGAAGATGGGACGCGCCTGTTTCTCATTGACCATGCAGCGTGCCATGAGGGGACTCTGTGTGGCATGGAAGCCGCTGATGGCGCCACAGGCGATGGAGATGAACATCATGGGGAACACGGGGTTGGTCGCGGCCTGGGGATGATGGTTGGCCAGGAAGGCCTTGCCGTCGGCATCGGTGCCCCACAGCTCGGGAATCTGCACCCCGTAGACCACAAAGGCGACAACGATGGCCACAGCCATGGCCAACAGCAGGATGCCGAAAATGGGATAGACCTTGCCGATGACCTTGTCGATGGGCAACAGCGTGGCCAACAGGTAGTAGATGAAAATGACGGCAATCCAGAAATAGAGGATGGCCATGGGACTGAACCCTTGGGCGAAAGCAGGAACGAAGGGGGCACCGGAAAGGAGCTTGGCGGGGGTGTTGACGAACACCACACCCACCAGAATCATCAGCACCACGGTGAAACCGCGCATGAACTGCTTCATGCCGTTGCCCAGGTACTTGCCGTGGATTTCGGGCAGCGAGGCGCCGTCCATACGGATGGAGATAAAGCCGCTGATGAAGTCGTGCACGGCTCCCGCCAGGATGCAGCCGAAGACAATCCACAGGAACGAGGCGGTGCCGAACTGCGCGCCCATCACGGCGCCGATGATCGGACCCACGCCGGCGATGTTGAGGAACTGGATGAGGAAGATGCGCCACGGCTTCATCGGCACATAATCGACCCCGTCGGGGTGTGCCACGGCGGGCGTGGTGCGCTTGGGGTCGACTCCGATGACGCGTTCTATCAATTTGGAATAGAGCCAATAACCCAGTATCAGCAGAGCAATGGAAACGACAAAAGTTATCATATCTTTAGTTTTAAAAGTCGTTGCAAAAGTACGAACTTTTTCCAACATGACAAAAAAAATATCATGCAGCTTTTCCCCCTGCCCCAAACACCCACCCCATACCCACCCGAAACGTACCCAATACGGCCGTTCTTATATTGTTTTCATATAGTTCGCATATTGTTTACATA
>DGTB01000040.1:0-353 GCA_002394185.1 Bacteroidales bacterium UBA4347
CAATATGAGAACGGCCGTATCGGGGACGTCAGAGGGGTGTCTTTGACCCGTGTTCCGGAAGGGGGTGGGGCAGGGTGGTGGCGGTGGCTATTTTTTGCGGCGGCGGCTGTGTGTGTGGCTGTTTTTGTCGGGCTTGCCGCCGTTGTCGGGCTTGCCTTTTTTGTCGTTTTTGTGGGTTTTGCCTTTGGGGGTGCGGCCTTTGCTTTCGGGTTTGCGGCGG
The DNA here is from genome assembly GCA_002394185.1 of Bacteroidales bacterium UBA4347. GTDB lineage: Bacteria > Bacteroidota > Bacteroidia > Bacteroidales > P3 > Colimorpha. The sequence continues at coordinate 221 of DGTB01000040.1, forward strand.
GTCGACTCCTCTTCGTCGACGAGTTCGAAGTCGATTTGCTTCTTGAGCATGTCCACCTTTTTCACGCGGATTTGGACGGGGTAGCCGAGTTTATAGGTGCGGCCGTAGCGGCGGCCGATGACCTGGTAGTTGT
>DGTB01000040.1:442-24682 GCA_002394185.1 Bacteroidales bacterium UBA4347
TGAGGCTGCCGATGGGTATCATGCCTTCGCACTTGTTGCCCTCGATTTCGGCGTAGATGCCCCACTTGCTGACGCCGCTGATGAGTGCCGGGAAGACCTGTCCCAGCTTGTCGGCGAGGAATTCGGCCTGCTTGTATTTGACGCTGGTGCGTTCGGCGTCGGCGGCTTTCTTCTCCATGATGGAGCAGTGCTTGCAGTATTCCTCGTACTCGTCGCTGTTGACGCTGGCGCCGCCGTTGAGGTAGCGTTCCAGCAGGCGGTGGACCATGAGGTCGGGGTAGCGGCGGATGGGGGAGGTGAAGTGGGTGTAGAAGGGGAATGCCAGGCCGTAGTGGCCGATGTTGTGGGTGCTGTAGTAGGCTTTGGACATGGTGCGGATGGCGATGGTGTCGATCATGTTCTCCTCGCCGCGGCCGGCGATGTTCTCGAAGAGGCGGTTGTAGCTGTCGGCCAGGGCTTTGCGGCTGGAGGTCTTCATGCTGAAGCCCAGTTTGGCGACAAACTCGACGAAGGTGTTCAGCTTCTCGGGGTTGGGTTCGTCGTGGACGCGGTAGACGAAGGTTTTGGCGGAGTTTTGGTTTTTCGCTTTGCCTACGTGTTCGGCGACGGTGCGGTTGGCCAGGAGCATGAATTCCTCGATGAGCCAGTTGGCCTCCTTGCTTTCTTTGATGTAGACGCCGATGGGCTTGGCGTTTTCGTCGAGCTGGAATTTCACCTCCTGGGTCTCGAAGTTGATGGCGCCGGTTTTGAAGCGTGCCTCGCGGAGGCGCGTGGCGAGGGCGTGGAGGGCCATGATGGCGTCGGCGACGGGAGTGCCGTCGCTTGTGCCGGCGTCGATGATGGCTTGCGCTTCCTCGTAGGCCATGCGGCGGTTGCTGCGGATGACGGTCTTGCCCATCCAGCTTTTGAGGACTTTGGCTTTGGAGTCCATCTCCATGACGACGCTGAAGCAGAGCTTCTCCTCGTCCTGGCGCAGCGAGCAGACATCGTTGCAGAGTTTTTCGGGCAGCATGGGGATGGTGCGGTCGACGAGGTAGACGCTGGTGCCGCGGTCGTAGGCCTCGCGGTCGATGGCGCTGCCGGGCTTTACATAGTGCGACACATCGGCGATGTGCACGCCCACTTCGATGTGACCGTTTTCCAGCTGGCGGTAGGAGAGGGCGTCGTCGAAGTCCTTGGCGTCGGCGGGGTCGATGGTGAAGGTGAGCACGTCGCGGAAGTCGCGGCGGGAGGCCATCTCTTTTTTGGTGGGTTTGCGGATTTTCTTGGCCTCGTCTTCGGCCTCTTTGGGGAACTCCAGGGGGAAGTCGTATTCGGCGAGGATGGACTGCATCTCCACGTTGTTGTCGCCGGGTTTGCCCAGGCGCTTGATCACTTTGCCCACGGGGTTGTTCATGCGTTCGGGCCAGTCGGTCATCTCCACGAGCACCTTCTCGCCGTTTTCGGCGCCGCCGAGGTCGTCGATGTGGATGAAGATGTCGACGTTCATGGTGCGGCTGTCGCTGACCATGAAGGCGAAGCGCTCCTGCTTCTGGATGACGCCGACGAAGCGTGTCTTGGCGCGCTTGATGATTTCCACCACCTGTCCTTCGGGCTTGTGCATCTTGCGCTGCGGGAACATGAGCACGCGGACGGTGTCGCCGTGCAGTGCATGGTTGGTGTTGTTGGGGGCTATCTGTATGTCCTCGGCGGGCGTGGCGTCGGGGTGCTCGGCGTCGGGTTGGGGTATGACGTAGGCCTTGCCGCCCTGCTTCATGTCGATGGTGCCTGTGATATAGTTCTTCGGCACCAGGTCGTCGTCGATGCTCTTGGGGTTGATTTTGTATTTGCCCTTGTGGTCGTCCTCGACGAGGTGGTGGTCCTCGGCGAGTTGCTGGATGGTGCGGATGACCTCTTGGCGTTCAGCCTTGCTGCCTGCGCCTATGCGCGAGGAGATTTGCTTGTGGTTGAAGGCGTCGAAGGGATTGTTGACAAAGATTTTGAGTATCTGTTTGGCTAATTGTTCGTTCATGTTGTTGATGTTTTTTTTCTGCAATGAATATGGGTTGTCTATATCAGGTTCATTCTTTTGAGGAGGGCTTTGTTGTCGGGGTCGCGGCCCATGAAGTTGCGGAAGAGGGTGGCGGGGTGGACGGTGCCGCCACGGGAGAGGATCTCGCGCCGGAAGGCTTCGGCGGTGTCGGCGTTGAAGATGCCGTCGTGCTTGAAACGGCTGAAGATGTCGGCGTCGAGCACCTCGGCCCACTTGTATCCGTAGTATCCGCTGGCGTAGCCGCCGCCGAAGATGTGGCTGAAATTGGTGGCGGTGCAGCAGCCGGGGATGCGAGGCAGGAGGTTGGTCATGGCCTGGGCTTCCACATCCTCCGCCTTCCATGCTTCATTCTCCACTCCCATCGTATGGAAGGCTATGTCGGTCATGCCAAGGTTCAGCTGGCGCAGGCAGAGCCATCCGGCCATGTGGTTCTGCGCGGCGCGGATTTTGTCGATGTATTCCGTGGGCAGGGGCTCGCCGGTTTGCCAGTGGCGGGCGAAGGTGGCGAGGAATTCGGGTTCGTAGCACCAGTTCTCCATCACCTGCGACGGCATCTCGACGAAGTCGCGCTTGACGTTGGTGCCGCTGAGGGATTCGTATTGCACGTCGGAGAGCATGCCGTGCATGGCGTGTCCCATTTCGTGCATGAAGGTCTCCACCTCGGAGAAACGCAGCAGGGAGGGGGTGTCGGCTGTGGGTTTGGAGAAGTTGCAGACGACCTGTATCTGAGGGCGCACGTTGCCATGCTGGCCACGGAACTCGGTCATCCAGGCCCCGCTGCGCTTCGAGGGCCGCGGATGCATGTCGAGGTAGAGGAGGCCCATGTCGACGGAGGTGTCGTTGTCTGTGAGGTGCCGGCTGACGTGGTAGACGTGGACGTCCTCGTGGTAGACGGGTATGTTTTTGTCCTCTTCGAAGTGCAGGCCGTAGAGTTTCCCGTAAAGGCTGAAGATGCCTTCGCGCACGGTCTCGAGGGGGAAATAGGGGCGCAGGGCCTCGCTGTCGAGGTTGTAGCGCTGCTGTTTGAGCTGCTCGCTGTAGTAGCTGAAATCCCACGGCATGAGCGACTGTCCCGACTCTGCGGCAAGGTTCTGCACCTCCTCCAGTTCGCGGCGGGCGGCGGGGAGGACAGCGGCCTTGAGTTCCTGCATGAAGCGCTGCAGGTTTGGCAGGCTCTGTACCATGCGGTCCTCGAGCACGTAGTCGCAATAGGTGTCATAGCCCAGCAGCCTCGCCTGTTCGGCGCGGAGTTGCACGATGCGGCGGATGACGGCGTTGTTGTCGCGCCCGTTGCCGCGTCCGCCGATGCTGCCGTAGGCGCGGTACATGCGCTCGCGCAGGTCGCGTCGGGCGCTGTAGGTCATGAAGGGTATGTATGACGGGGCCGAGAGGGTGAACACCCACCCATCGAGGTCGCGGTTGCAGGCCTCGTCGTGAGCCGCGTCGCGTACGGGCTGCGGCAGGCCCTCGAGGTCGGCTTCGTCGGTGAGGTGAAGTATCCAATCGTTGAGGTCCCCCAGGGCGTTCTGTCCGAAGCGCACCTGCAGTTCGCTCAACTCCTCGGCGTTGCGTTTGAACAGCTCGCGCTCCTTCTCTGGCAGGGTCACACCGTGGCGGCGGAACCCCTTCAGTGTGTTCTCCAGCAGCGTCTGTTGCTCGGTGGAGAGTGTTTTGCGCTCGGAGTTCAACACCCTCCGGTATAACCTTTCGTCGGTCATTACCTTCATGCTGAAGCGTGTCATCAGCGGTTCCATGCGCATCACCACTTCCTGCAGTTCCTCATTGGTGCAGCACTCGTTGAGATTCATCATGATGGCACTCACACGGTCCAGACGTTGCGAAGCCGTCTCCAGGGCTTCCACGGTGTTCTCGAATGTGGGGTCATCCATGTTGGTGGCAATGACTTCTATATTGCGTTCGGCCTCGGCGATGGCTTCACGCACGGCGGGTTTGTAGTCGTCGGTCTTTATTTTGTCGAAGGGAGGATACTCCCAGTTTTGCAATAAAATGTTCATGTTTATAATAACGAAAGGAGTGGAAAAATATTTTGCCATGTAATTTTTATTTTGTATTTTTGCGGCCGTTTTGGTCACCCCCAGGGGTGTGAAAAGGGAAGCAGGTGAGAGTCCTGCGCAGTCCCGCTGCTGTAAGCTCGAGAGTTTGAAGCCCAATCAGATACGTCACTGTGCGGCGCCATAGTCGCATGGGAAGACAGGGCCGAGAAGAGCAAGCCAGAAGACCTGCCAAATCGATAAAATCGGAACGCTTTCGAGGAAAAGGCAGCCGACAAAAGAGGTTTTCTTAGCCGTCAAAAGGCAGGAATCGTCTTGTTTGTGTTTTACCCCCTCGTTTGGCTACCGTGGATTGATGAAACCAACGATTTATGGTTAAAAAACTGTATTAATTAATAACAAACTAAACTAAACACAACAAACGATGAGAAAGATTCTCAAAACAATCAGAATGCTGGCACTGCTATTGGCGTTGCCAGTGGCTGTGCAGGCTCAGACGACCATCGTGGTGGCCGAGGGCACAGCAAGTCCAAACGTACCACCATTCTATCTCTACAATGCCAAGTATGCCCAGTGGTCGCAGAGTGTCTACCCTGCCTCCGAACTCACGGCGCTTGTCGGTCAGACACTTACGGCTTTCACTTATCACACCAGCATCACCACCCTTACTCCCGATCCTGGCGAATGGACCATCATGCTGGGCATCACATCGAACAGCGACCTCGCCTATGGCAAGGACAACACGGTGTGCACTACGGTGTTTGAAGGCCGTCCGACCTTCGACATGGCTACGGGTGACATGACCTTCACCTTCGACACCCCGTATGAGTACGAGGGTGGCAACCTGCTGGTGTGGTTCGACCATCAGGCTGGGACCACGACGGAGATGACCAGTTGCACGTGGCAGGCCAAATCGGCCACCAATGCCAGTCGTCGTGCGTATAATAGTTCCTTCAGCAATCAATACACCACCGAAGGCAGTCTTGCGGCCTACCTGCCCACCATCAAGGTGACCGTACAGGATGCCCAGCCGTCTGATCCGGCGGAGGAACCGGACCGGATGACCGTCAGCCTGAACAACTATATTTTCGCTCCCACACAAGAAAACTATGTACCGTTGAATCAGCGTGGAGGCACCGCCTGGAGCACTGACGAACAAACGGCAGGCCTCGCCACCTTGGAGCTCCCCTTTGATTTCCCCTTTGGCACACAGACCATTGCCGAGGGTACCGCTCTTTATATCTCGGCCTCGAAAGGCTTGGCGTTGACGCAGAGCGGACACATCTTTGCCCCCATGTCGCTCACGGACCAGAACGCTGCTTACGGAGGAATTGGCGACAGCACGATTTTCACCTATGTCACCTCTGATTCGGTCGTTGTGGAGTGGAACGCTGTGCAGCATGGCACGGGCACGACGGGCAATACGTATACCTTCCAGCTTGTGCTGGAGGCCAATGGCAACATCGCTTTCCACTACGTTAATTGCACGGTGAACAGCAGTAAGGAAATCGTCCAAGGCGTCTACTGCAGCGCTGCGGAGAACACCAGCCTCAACGGTTACAGTTATGCCGATCCTTCGCGTAACCATGCGGGTCTCAGCACCCGTTCCATCTCTTCCTACAGCAAGCCTCGCGATGGGCAGATTTACCGTTTTGTGCGTCCGGATTGCGCAGTAGTCACCGTCAGTGGCAGTACTCCCTGGATAGAGGAATTCGACGACCTGTGGGTTGACAATCGTCTGCCGGGAGCCTGCTGGGAGAGTGTGCAGTCGCACAACGGCAGCAGTACCAACAACCATTGGGCCAGGTCGTACAACGACCATAGCGGCAACAGCGGCTATGGGGCCTACATGTCAGGCACCTACAGCATGAGTGGTTCGTGGAACGCCATAGACCTCATCACCCCGTTGTTTGACATTCCCGAGGCCGGGGCTTATACAGTTGGGTTCTGGATGAAGCGAGGATCGGGTTCCACTGTCAACGCGCAGACCGGCGTGCGTCTCTTTGTCAGCACCACCACCGATACTGCGGATGGGCAGTTGCTTCTCTTTGCCCCCTACTTCACCACCGTGGCGCCTACGGTGGCTGAGGCGGGTTGGTATTATTATGAGGCCACCGTTCCCACGGCAGGCCGCCAGTATTTCATACTTCGCGGTGTCGACTACAGCAATACCCGCCTTGATGTCGACGGCATCCGTGTGGCCGCTATTCCCAACTGCAGTCACCCTGCCAACCTGGCATGGGATGCCGGCAACCAACAGGTTACCTGGACGGCTGGCAGTGCCACCCAGTGGCAGGTTCGCGACGGCGAGACCTACAGCGTCGTCAACACTCCATCCTACAGCAATCCTGCCTGGCTTTCGGCAACTAACTATAATGTATATGTCCGCTCTATCTGCGGCGCCGACGACACCCTCGAATGGCGCGGCCCCGTTAGCTTTATGACCCCTTGCGATATCATTGCCCTCGGAGGCAACGACAGTTTGGTATATGATTTCGACAATCTCACCACCTCCGGTACCATTCCCGCCTGTTGGGCGACGAGCCACATCAGCGGCCCGGGTAGCCAGCTATGGGGATCCTACAGTGCTGTGAGTGCCCATAGCGGCAACCGTGTGATGCGACTGCCTGACATGTCTCCCACTACCATCACCAACCTTGTCACATCGCAAATCAACATCCCCGCCGCCAATAGTTACGAGGTGCGTCTCTGGATCAAACGCGGCAACGGTACCAAACAGAACGAGGGAGTCAAGGTGTGGGTCAACACCACGCCCGACACCATCGGTGGCACCCCTCTCTTCCATGCCCGTCGCTGCATTACGGTTGAACCCGTGGTGGACGAGGAGGGATGGTACGAATACCGCGGTATCATCCCCATGGCCGGCAACCTTTACGTCGTTCTGCAGGGCATCAGCGAATATGGTCAGGCAACATGGATTGACGACCTCGCCATTGCTCCCGCCACCACCACCGATGAACCAGAGGAACCCACCGACGGAATACAGTACTGGGTGGGCACAGGAGCCAACTCCGCCACTTTCACCCTTCATTTCAACAACGCCGCTACGCCTGTTTCCTTCGTATGGGGCTACCGTTGGGACGACCCCTATGGCGATTACACCGTTGGCATGATGATGGAAGAAATTGCCGAGGCGGACTCGCGTGTGTCGTTCGACGGTCTGGAGAACGGATTTATCAACAACTATTCCTACAACGACGGAACCTATAACCTCAGCGCCCCGACGGGCAGCAATTTTGCCGGCTTTATTGTGAACGACGAAGTGGCTAATGCAGGCTGCAATGCTCAGGCCCTTGCCGATGGCGATGCTATTGCCTGGATGGATGCCGACTACGATTTCTTCATGGGCGACATCAATCTTGGCCCGACAGATACGATTTACGTTACCGAACCCGGTGGTGACACTCCTGGCCCGCAGCCTGTGGTGCGCCCCTTTGCCGCCGAGGATATCCTTTATTGGGTGGGCACAGGCGATACCGGTTCGGTGGTGGTCGTCTCATGGGACGACGAGGCCGGCGACGAGGTGGCCCTGGCTTGGGGTGTGCGCTATGAAAGTGATTCCTATCCCACAGTGCTCGACCTCCTCGACAGCATCCAGGAGGCCGACTCTCGCTTCACTTACTCGCTTCGTCGCTATATGGGTGAGGTGTACGACATCAATGCAATTTCCTATGAGGATGATACCTATGATTTGGCCCAGGCCAATACCTCCAACATCCATGTGAGAGTGTGGGGTGAGGAACAAACTGACGACGTTGTTGGCAGTGAACTGGAGACCTTCAGCGTGTGGGATGGTGACTTGGTGCAGATATCCACCAGTGGCATGTTTACCGACGTGACGGTTATCCCTGTGACTGAGCCCGCCACACCTGTCGAGCCGGTGGTAGACACCCTTTGTAGCACTGTCTACACATTACCATACGCTACTGACTTTTCTGGCTATGTGGACAATCATGCAATTCGTCCCCATATGTCTGGCGCCATGTTGCCCGATTGCTGGACGGTACTCAACAACGGCACGAGACGTTATGCTGATGTCCCCGATGGTACCACGTCCACCTATTTTGGTGGCATTGGCTATTCCACCAGCACCAACAGTTTTGGTGCCATTGCTGCCGACGATGCCTACATGGCTCTTGTCGGAAGTCAGATTTATACCGGTGACAATGCCGAGTATATTGCCGCTGTAAACGCAGTGGGCACTCGTCGCTATGCGGTGTTGCCTCTTTTCGACCATCCGCTCTCGCAAACGGTTCTCTCCTTCGACCACCGTACTAGCGGTACGGGTGCACGACTCGTTGTGGGATACATCCTCGCCGACACCTCTTCTTTTGTCGGCATCGACACCATGGCCGCGGACAACCGTGTGCTTCATCACGACACCGTTCACTTCGGCCAACAAGTCGGCATGCCTGCCGATGCCCGCCTGACTTTCCTGTGGGATGTCACCAGCAGCACCAACAGCACGACCGGCCCCAGTTATCGTTACTGCGGCATTGACAACCTCTCGGTGACCCTGGCCACGGCTGATACCACCGCTCCTGCCGACACCACCGTTGTGACGCCCGCCGACGCCACCATTGCTTACAGCGACATCCTCTATTGGGTTGGTAATGGTTCCGACAGCGCTATCTTCGTCATCATGGACGGCACCAATGCCCGCGCTTGGGGCTATCGCTTCGACGAGGATGATAACCTTTCGCTCGACGACATGGCTACCGATATTGCCGATGCCGACCCGCGTCTGGTCTACTCGACGCTTCCGAGCTATGATATGGGTTATATCTACAAGGAACACCCCATGCTGCTCTCTGCCGCCGAGACCAACTTCAAGGTCAACGGTGTGCGTGCCGACGGTACGGAGCTGCTGGAGGACTATGACCTCGAGGACGGTATGGTTGTCGTGATGAGCGACCTTGTTACCGATCCTTGGAACACTACCATTGTCCCTGCCTCCTATATGCCGATGCCTGTCGACGCCACCATTGCTGCCGACGATATAGAGTACTGGGTGGGCACGGGTTCCAACTCTGCCGTCATTGCCATCAACTGGGGCAGCCCCGATACCGCACTGGCTTGGGGTCTGCGCTTCGACGGCGCTCCCACGGTGGCCAATGCTGTCAACGCGCTGGCCAATGCCGACGCGCGCCTCTCGGTGAACGATGCACTGGCCATCAGCAACATTCTCTATGACGACAGTCTCACCAACACCCATCTGCAGTTCCAGACGGCAATGAGTGGCAACTATCTCCAGTTTGTCCTTGACGGCAACGGCAATGCCGGCTGGACCAGCACCCTCTCTGACGGTTCCTTCCTCAAGATTGGCGAGTCGGCCTTCGGTGTGGGCTATGACTCTGTTGAATACTTCGGCACATGGTATCCCAGCGGCGTGGTGTGGACCACCCCTGTCCAGCCCGTCAACAATCCGGCCGACACCGTTGTCACCCCCGTGGTTCCGGACGAGGCCACCATTGCCGCCAGCGACATACTCTTCTGGGTGGGAACGGGAGCCAACGAGGTGGTGATGGCTGTCAACTGGGCCGACACGGCACTGGCCTGGGGCTACCGCTTCGACGGCACCGCGACGGTGCAGAACATGATGGACGACATCGCCGCCGTCGACCCCCGCTTCACCTACCTGCCTGGCTCCTTCGGCCTGGGCGACATACTCTACATCGACACCGCCGCCGGCATGACCGACACGCTGCGCGGCACCCCCACGAGCTGGTGGAGCAGCACCAACAACGGATCGATGGACGGCGGCCTGGGCCAGGTGCTCAGCGACGGCGACCTGGAGAAGTGGGCCGACGCAACGACGGGTGTCCTTGTCGACAGCACCTGGGTTGAGGACTACGGCGGATACTGGAACTACAACTATGTATACCCCATGACCATCCATCCCGTCACCGTGCCCGACACCACGGGCAGCACTCCCGGCCCGGTCGAACCCGAACATGGACCCTTCTGCGGTGCCGTGGGTACCGAAGGTTGCAACGCCATTGCCGCCGACAGCAGCGCCATCGTGGCCTGGGCCACAGGCGTGGAACTGACCCGCGGACCTCAGAACATCGCCAATCCCGACGGCGACCTGGCCAGCTTTGGCACCGAGGCCAATGCCGTCGGAATGGCCACAATGAGCAACACCATGGACGCTGTCAGCCTCGGCGACGGCGGCTCGGCCCTCGTCACCTTTGCCACGCCTATCCGCAATGGCGAAGGCCCTGACTTTGCTGTCTTCGAGAACGGTTTCGGCGACAACAGTCTCGAACTCGCCTTTGTCGAGGTGAGCAGCGACGGCGAGCGCTTCGTGCGCTTCCCCGCCACCTGCCTCACCCAGACTGAGACCCAGCTGGGCAATGCCGGTGCCACCGACCCGACCAACATCAACAATCTGGCCGGCAAGTTCAAGATTGGCTACGGTACCCCCTTCGATCTCGACGAGCTCCGCGACAGTACCGGCATCAATATCGACAGCATTGTCTATGTCCGTATTGTGGATGTCGTTGGAAGCATCGATTCTCAGTATGCCTCCTACGATGCCTATGGCCACATCGTCAACGACCCGTGGCCCACGCCCTTTGCCAGCAGCGGATTCGACCTGACAGGTGTCGCCGTGCTCAACGAATATGTCGCCCCGCAGCCCATCGGTATCGAGGATGCAGACTTTGCCGTCGAGTCCGTGTGGCCTAATCCCACGGCCGATCTTGTCAACGTCACTGTCAGCCGTCGTGCTTCGGCCGTCCTCTATGACCAGGCCGGCCGCCGGCTGATGACCCTCACCCTGCAGCAGGGCCGCAACACTATCGACCTCAGTCCCTGCGCTGCCGGAGTCTATATGCTCCGTGCCGAAGGTTCAGTCACCAAGATTGTGAAGCGCTAAACGCTGCACATAGTATCGTTTATCGAACGGAGATGCCCCAAAGGTGTCTCCGTTTTTTTACCTCTACCTATCATCTTCTTCCGTGGCGGGTGAGGGTAGGAGGAGGGTAAGAAGAGGGTAAGAAGATGGGAAGAAGATGATAGGTTAATATATGTGGAAATCAGTGTGTTGTAATTCTGTTTGTTTTATTGTTTCATGATAATTGCCTTTAACAATCTTTAACATAAATTTTTATTTTTTCATACAATAATAGTAATTTGTCGGCGTTATTAAGCTACCACGATTGGGTGAAAAAGTTTTATAAAGGGATAGAAAAACAAATTAAATAATAAAAACAATGAAGAAGATCTTTTTGGCCATTGGCCTTTTTGCCGCCACGATGAGCATTGTGTCGTGCAATCAGAAGGAGCTTGACTCTTCCAAGAAAACCATCGACTCGCTGATGGGTGTTGTCGATGCGAAAGATTCGGAAATTGACGGCCTGTTCTCGATGCTGAACGAGATTGAGGACAACCTGTCGATGATTAATTCCAAGTACTCCAATGTACAGGAGATGCGGCGCAACACTACCGAAGGTTCGTACGACCACAAGAAGGAAATCTCCGATCAGATGAGTTCCATCGAATCCATGATGGCTGCCAACAAAGAGAAGATAGCTCAGCTGAACAGCCGGGTGAGCCAGCTTTCGCGTAAGAACAGCGACCTCCAGGCCTACATCACCCGCCTCGAGGAGCGCAGCGCTGCCCAGGAAGCACAGATTGCCGAGTTGCTTACCGAGCTTGAGAACAACAAGGTCGTTATCAAAGGCCTCAACAAGAATGTCACCGAGCTGACCGCCTCCAACCAGGAGAAGGACCAGTACATTGCCCAGCAGCTGGCCGATGCCAACCGCGCCTACTTTGTGGTGGGCTCCTACAGCGAGCTGAAAGAGGCCGGTATCGTGACCAAGAGCGGTGGCTTCATCGGCATTGGTCGCAAGCAGGGTACCGTGGCCGACATGAACACGGAGAACTTCACCGAGATTGACCGTACCAAAGTGACCACCATCACCGTCAACCGCAAGAAGGCTACCGTCATCTCGCAGCACCCCGAGAACAGCTACGAACTCGTGGCCGACGAGGAGAACAGCAGCGTTACCGCTTACCTGCGCATCCTCAATCCCACACAGTTCTGGAAATATACTGATTATCTTGTGATTTCCACCAAGTAAGGAAGGAGTACAAGTATAGATGAAGCGCCCCGAAGGGTCGGCACCAGGTGTCGATTCTTCGGAGCGTGGATTTAGACTCCTCAAGGTAATAAAAAGGCAAATTTATATGTATAATTAATAATATAAACGAAATGAAAAAAACTACACTCTTCTTGCTGGGTGCGCTGATAGCATCGGTGATGCCCGGCACGGGATTGAGAGCACAGCAGAATGTGCAGCTCAATGTGGAAGTGCGCACCCTCGACCGTGCAACGTTGAGTAGTGTCACTATCTATGCCGCCACTCCCGGGCAGACTTATTTCATCGACTCGGACCATCTGATGCCGACTTGGACCGGCACCGCCCTGGAACTGACGGAGGACAACTGCGATACCTCCGTCGCCCTGACGGCCGTTCTGCAGGACAATGGTTCCTATCTCGCTACTGCCACTGTGGACAGCCTTGTCTTTGCTTCCTCCATGATTGTCGCCAGAGATGCTAACGACCGTTACTATGTTCTCGGCTCTGCCTCTCGCGAGGCTCTCGACACTGGATATTTCTCACCGGCGACGCTGCTGACTGCTGCGGTGGAACATGAGTACAGCCCTGCGCTGACTCCTGCCAACAACCTCGTCGGCACAGACAGAGTGATGGTCTACGACGAAGTGAATAATTACTACTCCTCCTTTGCCAATGCCCTTTCGGCCACCGAGGCAAACCGCATGCTCTATTTTGCAGATACAATACGTTTGAGCGACCCTGTGTCGATCTCTGTTCCTCTGACTATCAACCAGCGTTCTTTCCCTGTTGTGAGCAGCTTTGCTGCTGACACCCAGGCTTTGGTCAAGGTTTGTAACGGCGCTTCTGTGAACTGGGTTGGTACCGGTAACCCCAGCGACTTTGTCCTTCCCGCCACCTCGGGAGACCTCTTCCATGTTGTTGGAGGTATGTTTGTGCTGAGCAAATTCCAGGCCGAGGCAGTCATGAGCCCCATTGTGGCAGACAGTGGTGCTGTTGTCAACATCATCAACTCTGTTTTGGCAAGTGCCAAAGACAGTGCTGCCTTGACCTTGAAGGATTCTTCTTCCGCCACGGTCATGACTCTCAATGTGACCAGCGCCGTTTTCGCCGGTTTTGCCGACAGTGCCACCGGTGTGCTTGCTATTTACGACAGCACTGCCGCTGCAACCCCTGCAGCAATCAATGCTGATGCCTATTTTAATGAATTCGGTTACCGCAAATATTTGCGTAATCTTACCCTGACGGCTGCTGCTGCTGGCGATTCCATAGTCTATCTGGCACGCAATACCACCCCGGGTAGATACGATACCATCTTCGATGCCGCTACAATCGACCTTAATGGATATATGGTGAAGGGTGGCCTTTGCGTGGCTCACGACAGCCGTCTTGTCACCATCCATAACGGTATGATCAACTATCTTAAGGGTACCGAGAATGCAACGGGTAATTTGGAACTCTTCGAACTCGACTCGGTTGCCTCCTTTGTCCCTGGCGATCTTGCCGGTGTGGTTATCAGAGATGGCCGTTACAAGGTGATAACCCCGCTGACTGGTGCCAATGTGCAGGTTCTCGGCGGCAAGTATGATTGCGATGTCAATGCTTACCTCCCCGAGCGTTATGCTCTTGTCGCCAATACCGATGTGGCGGATTCCGCTTCCTTCCACTACAAGGTGGTTCAGGGATTCCTTGTCACCCTGAAGAACTTCAATGGTCGTGAAACCAATGCCGCTTTCACGGGTTTGACGGATACTACTCTTATTGTCAACACTACGGACAACAAGATAACTCCGGCTCCTGCCCGTCCCGCTTATGTCGGTTCCGACACCATCTTCGCTGCCTACTATATCGACCAGGAGTTCTCCACTCCTTGGCATTTCCTCGATGACGTGTTGACCAGCGACACTACCCTCTATGCCAGATGGTTCTACTATAATTCTGCTACGGATGGCCACTACACGGTGTATCATTATCGTCAGGACCTTGACGGCACCTATCCCGAGTCGATGGTCGACAGTATTCAGGGTGTTGCCACCATTGGCGACAGCCTCATTGTGAATGCCTATGTGTATGAGGGATTTGAAGCCGACAAGGCTGCCGACACCACGGCCAGCTTTGCAGATGGCGCTGTCATCAACTTCCACTATGCACGTAAATCCTATGTGACTACATTTGTCCTGAATGGCGGTGTGGATGCCAATGGAGATGATACAGTTGTGTCCACTTTCCTCTATGGCGATAGTGTGGTTTATCCCACTGTGACCCGTCCGGGCTACACCTTTACCGGTTGGAATCCTGTCGTCACCACGATGCCTGCCCATAATTGCACCGTGTACGCCCTCTATGACCGCAACAGCTATCCTCTCAGCTGGACTCATGTGGATACCACGGTTACCTATAACGGCATGGCGTACAATGATATCGTCGCTACCTACACGGACGACAATAGCAACTCTGTTGCCGCTCTGCTGTCCATTACCGATGCCGATGGTAACCCCGTCACAGAGACTCGCACCGTGGGTACCTATACCTTCACTGCTGCCCCTGTCGATACCAACTATCTGCTTGTTGGCACTCTGGTCAATCATCTGACCATTGTCCCCGCTCCTGTTGTGGCTACCGGCATCTCTGTTGTTGCCGATAAACTCTATGATGGTAATACCTCTGTTGTTGTGAACAATATGGGTACACCGAGCCCCATTTATAGCAATGATGACCTCGGACTCACCACCGTCGCTTCCTATGACAGTCCTGCTGTAGGAGAGAACAAGACCATTACTGCCTATATGACTCTCACTGGTGCCGACAAGTCCAACTATGTCCTTACCAACAATACCCAGGAGTTTGTTGGCGCCATCGTGGCTCCCATTGTGCTCGATGAAGACCAGGGCGACAACGGTATTGTGGTTGACGCTGACGGCTACTGCTCTGGTGACAACTCCGCCATCCAGTACGTCATTGATACCGACAATAACAGCGGCGTTCCCGATCAGTACAAACTTGTATACGACAGTGCTGCTCATGCCGAGGGTTTTGCCGATGTGGCCTGGACCAATATCACCTCTACCACTGGTGACATCGATATCACCATTCCTGTTGATGCCACCTATGGTATCTATACCGCTACCCTCACCCTCCGCAACAGCCTCCACCCTGAGTTTGAGAGCTCTCCCATCACTGTCAGCTTTGTGGTCAATGTCTCCCGTAACTTCACCATGCCCATCTTCGACGATGTTATCTCTATCGTCGACACCTGCCATTGTATTGATCAGTCTTCTATCAAATGGTATCACAATGGCACCTATGTTGGTGACGGTCCCTACTATCAGGAAGTGGGCGGTCTGACTGGAACCTATCATGTGACCATGACAATGAATGGCAATGATGTCCGCACTTGCGAGCAGACCGACATGAATACAATCGTTCCCGAGGCCGAGAGTCTGCAAACTACCGTTTCGACCTATCCTAACCCCGTTGTCGACCAAGTAAATGTTACTATCGAGAATTCCGTCAATGCCACCCACAGCCTCCGTATAATGAATGTGATGGGTGTCACGCTCGTCAATACCACCTTCGAAGGCCAATCGACCACTGTCGATTTCTCCACCTTCGGTGCTGGCAGCTATACGGTCAGTGTTGATGGCATTGTGGCTCGTGTGATTAAATATTAATTAAAGAATCAATATTAAAAAGATAGTTATATGAAACGAATATTCATCTTATTTGGAGCCCTCGCCCTCGCACTTGGGTCGCAGGCCCAGATGAACCAGCACAGCAACTATATCGGCTTCAATGTTGGAGGCGGTATGAACACGCTGATGTATAATCCTGCCGACGGCACATGGAATCCCAAACTTGGTTTTCTGGGCGAATTGAAGTACATGCACTTCTTCGGCAAACACTTCGGTATGGGCATTGGTGTGCAGTTCGATTATTCCCGTGCCGGTGCCACTTATGATTGGGTTGAAAATGCCAACAACGCACTTTCTCTGGTCCACCCGGCCAACAATCTTACCTATTTCCCTCATGCTGGATTCAACAATTGGGAAGAAACCCAGACTGTGATGTCTGTCAATGTTCCCATCGAGCTTTACTGGCGTGCACCTATGGGTGAACGTTGGTTCTTCCTGTTGGGTCTCGGAGCCCAGCTCGATTTCCCCATGAAGAGCAGCTTCAAGGCTGATGACGGCTCCTACAGCGTCACTGGTTACTTCCCTGCAACCAATGTAGAGTACAGCAATTTGCCTGCCTATGGTTTTGATACTTATAGCGCTGACGAAAGCGGTGATGTTGAAAACCTCAAGAAGATGGGGGTAAGCCTCATCGCTGATCTTGGTTTCAATTATGCGCTCAGTAACCATTGGGGTCTCTATTTTGGCATCTATGGCGCCTATGGACTTACCAATCTTATCGATGAGGCTTCGACCTCGCCTTTGCTCAATGCTCCCGACATCACCACAACTCCCACCACGGGTGTCGCTGTGAGCGACTATAATGGTGTCTTCAATTCCAGTCAGATTGACGAACTCCATCGTCTCAGTGTCGGTGCCAAAATCGGTATCAACGTTGGTTGGAACTGCCATTCCACAAAGGGTGACGACAACGCCGGTGCCCTGGTTCCCTACGACAACGCTGGCAATGATAACGCTGGTAACAACAATGTAGGAAGCAACAACACCTATAACAACCCCGACGATGAGGCCGCTGCCGCTGCCCAGGCTGCCGAAGAGGCTGCCGCTCGTGAGGCCCGCTGCAATGCCCGTCGCATGAACAATCCTGACATGGCCTCTGCCCTGGCCAATATCGATGCCGACCTCGCCGAGGCCGAGCAGGCTGCCAACGAGTCTGGCTCTGCCGCCGCCAAGGAGGCTGTTGCCGATGCCAAAGCCGCCGCTGCCGATGCCAAGGAGGCTCACAAGAAAGGTCAGTACTGCAAGGCTTACGACCTCTTCAACGAGGCCTATGGCGACATCGCCGACAGCTATGCCGCCGATGCCCGCGATTACGCCGGCAAGAAGAATCTTCCCGTCGCCTCTCAGGCTGCTGACGATGCCGCACTCTATGCCGACGCCTCCCACAAGGATGGTCTCGACTGTGCCATGGCTGCCAGCCGCAATGCCAAGATCAATTCCGAGATTGCCCGCGATGCTGACAAGGCTGACCGTGGCAACGCCGCCTACAACGATCCTAACTTCGCCAACAACCTTGCCAACGAGGCTATCGCCATGGCCAATGAGACGGGTAGCAAGCCTGCTCTGACCGATGGTAAGGATGCTGCCGGCAAGGCCTATCGCGGCAATCTGCCCGAGAGCTATGCTGCTGCCGCCAAGTCCTTCGCCGAGTCTGGTGAAGCCTGCGCCGCAAAGAACAACAGTGCTGACGCCAAGGCCGCTGTCGACGAGGCCAAGAAGTATGCCGCCGAGTCTGCCAACGCTGCCCGCATGGGTAACGTCGCTGCTGCCTACAACAATGCCGTCAAGGCTCGTGCCGCCGCCCAGCGTGCTTGTGGTGCCACCGCCCAGCCTGCCGACAACAGCAGCAACAATGGCAAGCCTGCCGACCGCGCACAGCTGCAGAAACTTCTTGACCAGATCAACGCTACCGTCCACTTTGACTTCGGCAAGACCGAGCCCAAGTTCGACGACAAGACCGACCTGGCCCTCTCGGCTCTCTGCAAGGCTATGGCTGCCGACAAGAACCTCAAGGTCCTCGTCACTGGTCATACCGATAATGTCGGATCTTCCCAGGGCAACATGACCTATGGTAAGAAACGTGCCGAAGCCCTCAAGGCCCTCTTGGTGAAGCGTGGCGCTCCTGCTGCCAGCATCTCCACTGCCTCGAAAGGTGAAAACGAGCCCGTCGTCGAGAACGACACCGAGGAGCATCGCTACGAGAACCGTCGTGCTGTCATCACGCTGAAATAAATGTGGTGAAGCACGATAAGAAAAAGCCCCGCTGCCAAGCAGCGGGGCTTTTTTTTGTTTTATCGGGCTGTGTCCAGCAGCCCTTGCAATTCTTTTATTTCGTCTCGGAACTTTGCAGCTGTCATGAAGTCCAGTTCTTTGGCGGCCGTTTGCATCTTGCGTTGGCGGTCGCGGATTTCCTTGCGCAGTTGTTCTTTGGTCATTTTCATGTATGGTGACGGCTCGGCCTCTTTCTTGCTCTTGCCGTATTCAAATTCATCCTCGGCGGCCATCGGCATTGGTTGCATGGCTTTCTGGGCCTGCTGGGGGTCTATGCGGCCGGCCTCTTCGGCAGCACGCTCAATGACGCTGGTTGTGCCCAAGATGGCATCGGTGCTCTTCACAATCTGTCGTGGCACTATGCCATGCTCAATATTGTATTTTATCTGCTTCTCGCGGTGACGGTTGGTCAGGTCGATGGCGCGCTGCATGGAGCCTGTGATGCTGTCGCCATAAAGGATGGCTTTGCTATGCACATTTCGTGCGGCACGGCCGATGGTCTGTATCAATGCGCGGTCGCTGCGCAGGAATCCCTCCTTGTCGGCATCCAGAATAGCCACCAGGCTCACCTCGGGCAAATCCAGGCCTTCGCGCAGCAGGTTCACTCCCACCAGCACGTCGAACACCCCCATGCGGAGGTCTCTCATGATCTCTACGCGTTCCAGTGTGTCCACATCGCTGTGAATGTATTTGCTCTTGATGCCGAGGTTGATTAGATAGCTTGTCAGTTCCTCTGCCATGCGTTTGGTCAACGTGGTCACCAGCACTCGCTCGCCCTTGTCCACAGTGTTCTCTATCTCGTCCAGCAGGTCGTCCACCTGGCTCACCGCCGGCCGCACCTCCACCACCGGGTCCAACAGCCCCGTGGGCCGAATTACCTGTTCCACCACCACGCCCTCGGCTTCGCCCAGCTCGTATTCGGCCGGCGTAGCGCTGATGTAAATGGTCTGCCCCGTGAGGGCGTAGAATTCGTCGTAGGTCAACGGGCGGTTGTCCAATGCCGACGGCAGGCGGAACCCATATTCCACCAGCGAGGTCTTTCTGGAGCGGTCGCCGCCATACATGGCGCCTATCTGCGGCACTGTCACGTGGCTCTCGTCCACCACCAGCAGGAAGTCGTCGGGGAAATAGTCGATCAGGCAGAATGGGCGGCTGCCGGGGGCGCGGCCGTCGAAGTAGCGGCTGTAGTTTTCGATGCCCGAACAATAGCCCAACTCTTGAATCATCTCCAAGTCGTAGTTTACGCGTTCCTCGAGGCGCTTGGCCTCCAGGTGTTTGTCTATACTCTCCAGGTAGTCCCTGCGCTCAAACATGTCGTGCTGTATCTGCAGCAGGGCCTCGGCCATGTGGTCTTTCGATGTGAGGAAGTTGCTTGCGGGATAGATGACAATCTCTTCGAATCGTTCCAGCCGCTGTCCGCTGATGGGGTCGAAACTCTCCAGGCTCTCCACCTCGTCGTCCCAAAACGATATGCGGTAGCAGAAGTCGGCAAACGACGGGTACACGTCCACCGTGTCGCCTTTCACGCGGAAACGACCGTTGACAAACTCAATCTCGTTCCTCACATATTGTCCGTCGAGCAGCCGCATCAGCAGGTCGTCCCTCTTCAGGCGGTCGCCCACGCGTATCTCGATGGTGCCTCTCTTGAACTCCTCGGGGTTGCCTATGCCGTAGATGCAGCTCACCGACGACACGACAATCACATCCCTCCGCCCGCTCAGCAGCGCCGAGCTGGCGCGCAGGCGCAGCTTGTCCAACTCGTCGTTGATGGCCAGGTCTTTCTCTATATAGGTATTCGTGGCGGCAATGTAGGCCTCCGGCTGGTAGTAGTCGTAGTAGCTCACGAAGTATTCCACTGCGTTGTCCGGGAAGAACTGGCGAAACTCGCCGTACAGCTGTGCCGCCAGGGTCTTGTTGTGGCTCAGCACCAGGGTGGGACGCTGAAGCTCCTGTATGACGTTGGCCACCGTAAAGGTCTTGCCGGAACCCGTGACGCCCTGCAGCACCTGTGCCCGCTGGCCGCTGCGCACGCCCTCCACCAGCTGCCGTATGGCCTCCGGCTGGTCGCCCATGGGTGCAAAGTCCGATTTCAGTTTGAATTCCATATAGTTGTTCGCTTTTATTTGTCGCAGGCGGTAACGCCGTCCGTCAGCATCTGATAACTGCTCTGCACCATGCCGAGGGCGTAACGCTCGAGGGTGGCCTTGCGCTCGGGATATTGTGCGCTGATGTCTTCTGTCTCTTCCTCCTTGTATCGGTACAGGCTTGTTGTCTTGCTGTCGTCACGATACAGGTACATCAGTTCGCCGTCCACGGCGGCTATCATGTTGCCCGAACCGAAGAAGGCTATGTCCCGTCGGTGGTGCAAGATGTCGATGCCGGCCATCTTGTTGCCGTATCCTATGCCCAGCATGCCCAGCACCGTGGGCGCTATGTCGATTTGCAACGCCAGTCGGGAAATGAAACGTGGCTCGATGCGGCCGGGGGCATAGAGAATAAGGGGAATACGGTTGCGCGACAGCGGAATGTCGTAGACCGGGTGCTTGTCCGGTGCCCCATGGTCGGCCACGAAGACAAAGAGTGTTTTGGCGAACCACGGCTTCTTCGATGCCTCGGCCATGAATTGTCCAATCGACCAGTCTGCGTATTCCACCACTTGCTGCGTGAGCTCTTCTGTGCGGGGAACGAATGCCGTCCCTTCGGGCACCACGTATGGCGGGTGGTCGCTGATGGTGAGTATGGTGGTGAAACTCGGCCCTTTGGCTGTGGCACGGTCGATATATTCAATGGCATGCCGGAAAAGCACATGATCCGGAATCCCGTAGCTGTTAACGTATTCCTCTGCCGGATAACTGTCCTGCTCGAAGACGGTGTCGTATCCATTCTCAAAAAGGAAACTTTCCATGCCGTCGAAATAACCCTTGTGGGGCATCAGGAAGGCTGTGCTGTACCCCGCCGACTGCAGATTGTGCGGCAGGCCGCACATGTGACGCACTGTCGCGCTGTGCATCGTGTGCCGCTTGAAGATGGCCGGGTGGCCATAGAGGGTGGAATAGACACCATTGTAGGTCTGTGTGCCGGCCGAATAAAGCTCTGTAAAGGTATAGCCCAGGCGCATCAGGCTGTCCAGATTCGGGGTCAGCGACGCTTCGGGGTGGCTCCCTAAGGACGTCTTCTCTTTCGCCATCGACTCCATGATGACCAGCACCACATGCGTCCCGTCTTCCAGCCTGACGGCACTGCTGTCGACGGCTGGCAACGATTCCCTCGCGTCGAATACCTCTTTTGCACTCTGGGCATCCGCCAGCTCGATGGGGTGGCTCCGCTCTTTGGAGATGGATTTGGCGCTCTTCATGAATGTGAACACGGGGTTCAGCCCTATCTGGTTGAGGAAGGGATTGCTGCAAAAGGTCGCGTTTTCGGCCCTGAGGGGAGGCAGCTTTGTCAGGTGTCCGCGCATGCCCGTGAACCATCCAAACAGCAGCAGCGCCCCAATGACAATGCTCCAGGCGTAGGGCTCTTCCTGGCCCAGATGGGCCTTCAGGACTCGCCGGTAGATCAATCTCCCTGTCAGCCACCATCCCACGGCCACCACCACGAAAACAAAGAAATAGAGCAAATACTGCGGCTCGCTGAAAATCATGTTGATTACCACCGGCAGGGATTCTCCCATGGTCAGCACCGAGGCGTCCAGGCGCTGGAAGAAGTAGCAGAAGTAGGGTATATCCGCCGCGCAGGCGAAGAAGGCCACCGTGTAGAGCACCATCGCCGTATAGTGGATAATGGCGTAATACCACCTCCTTTTTATGCGCCCCATCTCGCCCACAATCATCATCACCAGCGGCAGCGCCAGGATGTAGCAACTCACCGCCGTATCGAAACGGAATCCGTTCCAAAGGGCATGAAAATAGAGCCCGCCGAAGTCGTCGGGCCCTTCCGTGCCGGCGCAATAGACCATCGTCTCCACCAGGCGGAACAGCGTGAAGAACACCATTCCTGCCAGGTAGACAAGTATGATATAGTTGAACCGTGCATTCCGTTTTATATTGAGTTTTGTCATATCCTCTTTGTATTATTTTTCGTTTTTTATTTTCAACATCTCTTGGCTTGCCTGTATCATTCCGAAAGCGTAGCGGCGCATGTCTTCCACGCGCGTCTCTTCGTGCCCGGCAAGGTCGTCGGTGGCTCCTTCGCGATAGCGGTAAAGGCTGCCGTTCTGTTGCTTCACGCGGTATAGGTAGAACCACTCCCCGTCGACCACCCCAATCTTGTCGTCGGCCGAAAAGTATGCGTATGGGCGCGACTGCCGCATGAGGTCGATGCCTAACGTCCGGTCTCCTCCCTCGAGGCCCAGCAGGCCAAGAATGGTGGCTGCTGCGTCCAGCTGCAGCACCGGCCGGTCGTCCCGGGCGGCGGCTATGCGTCCCGGCGCATGGAAAATCAGGGGCACATGGTTGTAAGCCAGCGACATGTCATACACCTTGTCTATGGCCGCTCCATGGTCGGCCACGAAGACAAACAGCGTCTTTTCGAACCACGTCCGTTGGGCAGCCATGCGCATGAACCGTCCGATGGACCAGTCGGCGTACTCTACCACCTGTCTCTCCATCTCTTTGTTCCGTGGACGGAAGTCCGTGCCTTGCGGAACAACATAGGGGCCGTGGTCGCTGATGGTCATCAGTGTGACCATGAAAGGCCCTTTGGCGGCCATGCTGTCGCAGTGCTCCAGCACATGGTCGAACAGCACGTGGTCCGGCGGCCCCCAAGTGTTGACGTATTCCGACGGGGGATAGTCCTTCTTGTCCACCACCTGCTCTATGCCGTTGTAGCTCAGAAAACCCTGCAGATTGTCGAAGTCGGCGCTGTGGGCCACAAAGAAGGCCGTGTGGTATCCGGCGGAGCCCAGCGCCTGTGGCAGACCGTAGACTCGCGGCAGCGGTGTGCGGCGCATGGAGTGGCGGGCCAGGATGGCCGGTTGGCCGTACAGGGTGGAGTATATACCGTTGTAGGTGTGTATGCCTGCCGACCACGCTTGCGTGAAGGTATGCGAGGCAGCCATCAGGCTGTCCAGGCAGGGCGTGAGGCTCGCGCCATGGCCCAAGGCAGTCTTCTCTGCACTCATCGACTCCATGATGACCACCACCACATTGGTCCCTCGCTCCAGCTGCAACCCAAGGGTGGCCAAGGCGCTGTCGACAGGTAGCGCCCGCTGTTCGGCAATCACGCTGTCGGCCGTGGCCCTGTCGGTGAGTGCTATCTCTCTATTCTCCTCCTTTGCGTTCTCTTCCAGGCTCTTGATGAAGGTGAAAACAGGGTTGAGCCCTATCTGGTTGATAAAGGGATTGTTGCTGAAAAAAGCCGTCGACACACGCACCGGTCGGCCTCCTGTCAGCGTGCCGCGCTGGCCAACAAACCACAGCGCCAGCAGCACCACCGTCAGCCCCGCGGCCCAGCCCCAGGATATGCGCTCGTTCACATATGGCGTCAGTACACGCCTGTAAATCATCCGCCCTGACAGCCACCATCCCGTTGCTACTGCCACAAAAACTATCAGGTAGAGCCAATAGCGTGGCTCGCTGAATATCATTCCCATTGATGTGCCGAAGTTGTCCATCCAACTCAGAGCCACAGCATCCAGACGATTGAAAAAATAGCAGAAATACGGTATGTCTGCCGCGCAGGCGAAAAAGGCCACCGTATAAAGCACCATGGTGACGTAATGGACCATGGCGTAGAACCAGGCTTTGCCTATGCGCGCCATCTGCCCCGCAATCAGCAGCACCATCGGTACCGCCAACAGATAGCAACTCACCACCGTGTCGAACCGGAATCCCATCAACAAGGCTTGTGGATACTGTCCGCCGAAATCGACAGGGGTCTCCTCCATCGAGCAGTACACCGCCGTTTCCGCCAATCGAAACAGCGTGAAAAAGACAATGCCTGACAAATATATGCAGACCAAATAGTTGTAGCGCGCGTTCTTTTTTAACATGGTTGCAAATTTACACATTTTTCCGCAAACCGACAAAAAAAAACTCTCCTCCTCCCAGCCACGCCCCAACGTTGCGCCCCACCCCCACCCGAACGCTACCCGAGACGCCCCAGATACGGCCGTTCTTATATTG